>JASEHN010000529.1 GCA_030018715.1 Thermodesulfobacteriota bacterium
AGTGATCCAGCTGCAGGCTACACTAAAGTTGAAAAAAGGAATTTCCTATACAATTAAATTACAGGCCCAGTTCTTCCGGCCCGCCAATCCTCCCCAGGATGGCTGAGGCTGCGGCCACCGCGGGGTTCGCCAGGTAAATCTCGCTCTCCGGGTGCCCCATCCGGCCCACAAAGTTGCGGTTGGTTGTGGCCACGGCCCGTTCCCCTTTGCTGAGGATGCCCATATAACCGCCCAGGCAGGGGCCGCAGGTCGGCGTGCTGATGACCGCCAGGGCATCCAGAAAGATTTCGAAAAGGCCTTCTTTCATGGCCTGGCGGTAGATTTCCTGGGTCGCCGGGATGATGATCAGCCGAGTATAAGGCGCCCTCTTCCTCCCTTTGAGGATGCGCCCGGCTGTGCGCAGGTCTTCCAGGCGGCCGTTGGTGCAGGACCCGATGACCACCTGATCGATAGGCACATTCCCTGCTGCGCTGATGGGCCTGACGTTTGAGGGCAAATGGGGAAAGGCCACCTGGGGTTCGATCCTGGTGACATCAATATCCAAGGTCTGGCCGTATTTGGCCTCGCCATCACTATATTGGAATTTATAGGGACGCTTGGCCCGGCTTTGCACGTACTCCTTGGTTACTTTATCGGGAGTAATAATCCCGTTTTTTCCCCCGGCCTCGACGGCCATATTGGCCATGGTAAAACGGCTGTCCATGGAAAGGTTGGAAATGGCCTCCCCGGCAAATTCGATAGCCTTATACAGAGCTCCATCCACGCCAATCTTGCCGATGGTGTAAAGGATCAGGTCTTTCCCATCCACCCAGGGGCGACGTTTACCCTGGTAGATGATTTTAATAGTCTCGGGCACGCGAAACCAGGCCTCGCCAGTGATCATGGCCGCGGCGAAGTCCGTGGAGCCCACGCCCGTGGAGAATGCCCCCAGCGCCCCGTAGGTGCAGGTGTGGCTATCCGCCCCGATGACCAGGTCGCCGGGAAGGACAAGACCTAGTTCGGGCAGCAGGGCGTGCTCGATGCCCATTTCGCCCACTTCATAGTAATGAGTCAGATTCTGTTCCCGGGAAAACTGGCGCATGAACTGGCATTGCTGGGCGGACTTGATGTCCTTGTTCGGAACGAAGTGATCCGGAATCAGGACCACTTTTTCGGGGTCGAAGACTTTATTTGCTCCGGCCCGGCGGAATTCCTCGATGGCCATGGGTGCGGTGATGTCATTGCCCAGGATCAAATCCACCCGGGCATTAATCAGTTGGCCGGGTTCCACTTCCCGCAGACCGGCATGTTCGGCCAGGATCTTTTCGCTGATAGTCATGGATCGAATCATCTTCACGCTCCCTTGATGCGTTTCTGGTATTCCAATTTATTCAGCCCGTTGATGTAGGCTTTGGCCGCGGCCATGATGATGTCGGTATGCGCCCCCTGGCCGGTTACCCGGACCCCTCCCTCTTCCAGGATCACCATGACTTCTCCCTGGGCATCCGTGCCTCCGGTGATGGCGTTCACCGAAAACTTGAGCAGGCGGCTCTTGGTCTTGGTAATTTTCGAGATGGTTTTGTAGACCGCGTCCACCGGGCCGTCCCCAAAACCTGCTTCCTGATATATCTTGCCGCCGATTTCGATTTGCACCGTCGCCGTGGGAACGGCCACGGAACCGCTGACCACGTTGAGGTTGACCAGTTTGTAAATGTCGGGGATGCGCAGGATTTCATCGGCGATGATGGCTTCCAGGTCCTCGTCGAAAACCTGCTTTTTCTTGTCGGCCACTTCCTTAAAACGCTGAAAAGCCTGATTCAGGTGGGCTTCGCTTAGTTCGTAGCCCAGGGTCTTAATCCTCTCCCGGAAAGCATGGCGGCCCGAATGTTTCCCCATGACCAGGGTGGATTGGCCGATGCCCACGGATTCCGGACGCATGATCTCATAGGTGGTCTTCTCTTTGAGCACCCCATCCTGGTGGATGCCGGCTTCATGGGCAAAAGCATTGGCCCCGACGATGGCTTTGTTGGGAGGGACCATAATGCCGGTGATGCTGGAGAGCAGCCGGCTTGCCGGATATATCTGTTCGGTCACGACCCCAACCTGGTAAGAAGAAAAGAAATCGCGCCGGGTCTTCAAAGCCATAACGATTTCTTCCAGGGAAGCGTTTCCGGCCCGCTCGCCGATACCATTAACCGTACACTCCACCTGGCGCGCCCCGTTTTCCACCGCGGCCAAGCTGTTGGCTACGGCCATTCCCAGGTCGTTGTGGCAGTGGACAGACAGGATGGCTTTATGGATGTTCTTAACTTTTTGCCTGAGGAAAGTGATCAGCTTTCCGTACTCCGTGGGGATGATGTAACCCACTGTGTCCGGGATGTTGACGATGGTGGCCCCGGCTTCGATGGCCGCTTCCACCACCCGGGCCAGGTATTCCGGGTCGGAGCGGGTGGCATCCTCCGCGGAAAATTCCACTTCCGGGGTATAGCGCCTGGCGTAAGCCACGGCCCGGCCTGCTTCTTCTAAAACTTCCTCGCGGCTCTTGCGTAATTTATATTGCAGGTGAATATCCGAGGTGGCGATGAACACATGGATCAGCGGGCTGCGGGCGAATCTCAGCGCTTCCCAGGCCCGGTCGATGTCTGCCGGCGTTGTCCGGGATAAACCGGCGATTTGCGGCCCTTGAATCTCCTGAGCAATGCGCTTGACAGATTCGAAATCTCCCGGCGAGCTACTGGGGAATCCGGCTTCGATTACGTCCACATTCAACCGCTCGAGCTGACGGGCCAGCCGGATTTTTTCATCCAGGTTCATGCTGGCGCCGGGAGACTGCTCCCCATCGCGCAGCGTGGTATCAAAGATGCGAATTTTCTCCATGGCTTAAAACCCTCCCCGGAACAATTTTTTACAAGTTAAGCGACTAAAATGAACTAAAGTGCCTAAAGTTAAAAAAGCAAATTCCTAAACAATCAAGTTATCAATTATGATGATCTCGTAAAAAGTCAAAATTTGGATGGCAAAGTAAAAAGCTCCATATGC
>JASEHN010000530.1 GCA_030018715.1 Thermodesulfobacteriota bacterium
CTAAAGTCCCTAAAGTTAAAAAAAGAAATTCCTCTACAATTCACTTAAAATATTTTGGTATTAAACTAATATTTTAATCTTTATGATTATAAAAGTCAAAGTATTTTTTGATAAAAAAACTCTTGAAAAGATACTTCGGTTTTTATTCCAGCCTGACCGTAAGATTGCTTTTTCTCAGGTATTCTTTCGCTTCCTGCACGGTATGCTGCCGGTAATGGAAAATAGAAGCGGCCAGGACTGCATCGGCTTTTCCATAAACAAAGGCATCGTGGAGATGCTCAAGTGTTCCAGCTCCTCCGGAAGCGATTATCGGGATGCTCAGGGAATCGGATAAAACCCGGGTCAGAGGAATGTCGTACCCGAGTTTCGTCCCATCCCGGTCCATGCTGGTAAGCAGAATTTCACCCGCTCCGTTCTTCTCCACCTTCCTGGCCCATTCCAGAGCGTCGATCCCCGTAGGAGTCCGGCCCCCGTGGATATAAACCTCCCAGGAAAGTTTTTTGCAGAATGCAGTTAGCTCATGGCCGTTGTCTTTTTTGGCCATGTCGTCGGCCTTATTCCACAATCCCCTTTCCGCGGGCCTCCTTTTGGCATCGATGGCCACAACGATACACTGGCTCCCGAATTTCTCTGAGGCCTCCTGAACAAGGCCGGGGTATTGCACGGCGGCCGTGTTGACCGAGACTTTGTCCGCCCCGGCCCGCAGCAATTCCCGGATGTCCGCGAGGTTTCTTATCCCCCCCCTACGGTCAAAGGCATGAAGACTTCTTCGGCGGTCCGGCGGACGACTTCGAGGATAATCTGGCGGCGATCGGAAGAAGCGGTGATGTCTAAAAAAATAAGCTCATCTGCGCCCTGGTCATCGTAAACCCGGGCATTTTCCACCGGGTCGCCGGCGTCCCGCAGGTGGACGAAATTGGTACCCTTCACCACCCGGCCATCCTTTACATCCAGGCAGGGAATAATCCGTTTGGCCAGCAACTCAATCTCCTTTTCTATCTGCTTGGCCTATGGCTTCCGGAAGCTTTAAAGTCCCGGCATAGAGGGCCTTACCCACAATTACACCGCAAACGCCCTCCGGCTCCAAAGGCAAGAGGGCTTCGATATCGCCGATCGTGGAAATACCCCCCGAAGCGATGACTGGAATTTTTAAAGCCTGGGCCATCTCTCGCGTGGCTTGCAGGTTTATTCCTTTTTGGGTTCCATCCCGGAGGATGTCCGTATAAATGATCAGAGAGGCTCCCTGCTCTTCACATCTCCTGGCTAAGTCAACTGCCCTGACCCCTGTTTCCCTGACCCAGCCGGCAATGGCTGCCCGTCCTTCTTTGGCGGCTATATCCACGGCCACACGCCCCGGCCACTTACTGCAGGCTTCCTTTAGAAACTGAGGGTCGGCAAAAGCTGCCGTGCCCAGGATCACCCGCCGAACCCCGAGAGAAAGGTAATCATCAATCGTGGCCAGATCTCTGATGCCCCCGCCTACCTGAACCGGTACGGAGGATTGCTTGACAATGGCCTCCACTGTTTTCCGGTTATACGGAATACCATCCCGGGCGCCATCCAGGTCAACCAGGTGAAGGAATCTGGCCCCCTGGTTAATCCACCGCTCGGCCATAGCCGCGGGGTCTTCTCCGTATACGGTCTCCTGGTTATAATCACCCTGGATGAGCCGAACGCATTTTCCCCCGCGGATGTCAATAGCTGGAATGATTAGCATAAAATTATATGGGACGCAGATTTTCGCAGATCATCGCAGATAAAAATATGAAATAAAACGTAAACCGCAAGGGGCTGGGCGCGATGGCGTCTGCGTTCCCTTGCGTCCGCAAAGGAATTTCCTAACTTACAAATACTCTTTCCATCCTTTATCGTTCAATTCCTGTAAAACTCTCCGGACTTCCTGGGATCTTTGGCGGGGGCAGACGAGGAAAGCATTTCCAGCCTCAACCACGACCACGTCTTTCAGGCCGATGACCGCAATGAGTTTTTCCTCGCTGCGGATAAGGCAACCGGAGCTATCAATGGCCAGTACTTTTCCCTGGGCTGCTCTATCCCCACTCTTAAGAGCATTCCCGGCTTTGTCTTTGGGCCAAATCTTAGCCAGGGCCTCCCAGCTTCCCACGTCATTCCAGGGAAACCTTGCTTCCATTAAGGCCACGTTATCGGCTTTCTCCATGATTCCGTAATCCACCGAGACAGGCTGGATTCGTTTGTAGATTTTTTCAAGGAGAAGTCTTTCACGAGAGGTTCCCAGGGAATCCTTTAGAACCATCATTCCCCGATACAGGTCAGGAAGATATTTTTTTATGGCTTCTAAAAAAACATCTACTTTCCAGATAAACATGCCGCTATTCCAGAGATAGTCTCCCCGGCGCAAGTAGCTCAAGGCTTTCGGGCGCGAAGGTTTTTCCCGGAAGGCTTTGGCCTGAAAAACCTGTATTCCATCTGCGGCGTTTAGAATTTCACCTTTCTGGATGTATCCGTATCCGGTCTCTGGCTCGGTCGGCTGGACACCGAGAGTAACCAGATAATTCTGCCTGGCTGCAAAGCCGGCCGCTTCCCCCAAGGTTCGCAGGAATCCCCTGCGGTCGGCGATATAATGGTCAGCCGGCAGGACAACCATCACCGCTTGCGGGCTCCTTTGCTTTATATAAAGCGCGGCCAGGCAAAGACAGGGGGCAGTGTTCTTGCCCATAGGCTCGATCAGGATGTTGCCGGGAGGAATCTGCGGAATCTGTCGATGCAAATCCTCAGCCTGGGACCTGGAGGTAACGATTAAAATTTTCTCGGGAGAAACAAAGGGCCGAACTCGTTCTACGGTTTCCCGGATCATGGGTCGCTGGGAAATGATGGGAAGAACCTGCTTGGGCCGTTTTTCCCGGCTCCAGGGCCAGAAACGAGTCCCCCCACCCCCGGCCATTATTACCACGTAGACATTCGGTTTTTTTCTCATAAACAAGGCTCTCTTTTTAATTCCCAAATTAGGGCCAAGTT
>JASEHN010000531.1 GCA_030018715.1 Thermodesulfobacteriota bacterium
ACGGGAGGGGGATGAAAGAGGGAGCACCGGCGGGAAAAAGATTGGACCATAGCCCATACTTTTCTTCCGCAAAGAAAAGGCGGGATCGAAGGTAGGCAAGGCATCATCGGCGGAAGCCCCGCCTTTACCCATGAAAGAAATACTGCCTTGTGCTCCCGAGAGATCCCCCTCCCGTCCGGGCCGGGCGCTTGATGATCCTCCCAGGCCCGGGGTTCAGGGCGCTTCACTTGGCAGCATGAGGTCCGCCTCAGGCGGATCATTTCAGGGGCAAGTCAGAAGTTCTCCTTGACATGACCGTTATCTTCCCTTAATATTTATTTAAAAAATTTATTGCGGTCGCCTGGCAGCGATAAAACCGGGAAAAGGAGGTAAGGGCCTTGAGGAAAGCAATCCGGAAATACGTGACGTGGTATCTCGTGGTGGCCATGCTTGTGATCGGGATTACTCCGAGGGTTTATGCTGGTTTTTCTCCTTCGGAAGCCATCGGTCTTGCGCCGGCTGAAAGATCTTCCGATCTGCGAAAGATTCAGACGGTTCTGGAGATGAAGATGGTCGGAGAAAGACTCAAGGAATTCGGTTTGACTCCGGATGAGATCCAGGCGCGGCTAAACAATTTAAGCGACCAGCAGATCCATCAACTCGCCCTGAAGGTTGATGAATTGAAAGTGGGGGGAGATTCCGGCCTGGGGGTCATCATTGCTCTGCTTTTGATCCTCATCATCGTGGTCTTGATTCTCCAGCTTACCGGGCATCGAATTGTGGTGAAATGAAGAAAATCCGCGTTCATTCAATCGATCCCTCCTGTAAATTCCCTTGGCAAAAAAAATAATGAAAAAGGGCGGCCCGGTGGAGGGAGGCCCTTTCCTTCTTTTTCTAATCGTGTTTTTTCTCTTCTCCTGCGCTGGTCCTGCCCGTTTTCAGGAACCAAGGGGCGTTCGCGCTATAGATAATGTTCCCTTTTTCCCCCAGGAAGCATATCAATGCGGTCCCGCATCCCTTGCCGGGGTTTTGAATTTTTGGGGCCTTAGGGTTTCTCCCGAAGAAATTGCCGCCGATATCTACAGCAAAGCGGCCCAGGGCACGCTGGACGTGGATATGGTTTTTTACGCCGGAAAGAAAGGTTTGCCGGCCAGGCAATATCAGGGCGGATGGGAGGATTTAAAAAAAAGCATCGATTCCGGCATTCCCCTGATTATCCTGGTTGATTATGGATTCTGGGTTTATCAGCAGAACCATTTTATGGTGGTTACCGGCTATGATGAAAACGCCGTCATCGCTCATTCCGGGAAAGAACGGAATAAGGTTTTTCCCCGGGGTAGTTTTTTGAAAACCTGGGAAAGAACAAATTTTTGGACTCTGCGGATCACGCCGAAACCATGAAAGACAACCGGGGCCGTTTCGTTTACTTCTCCATTTTAGCGCTTTGCGTTCTGCTGCATTTGTCCGGCTGCTCTATGCCGAAAATTATCATTCTTAAAGACCCGCTCACTCCGGAAGAACATTTAAATCTGGGGGTAGCCTATGAAAAACAAGGTCTGCTGGAAGACGCCCTGAAAGAGTACAAACTGGCGGCTAAAAAACTGCCCCTGGCGTATCTCCATATCGGCAATATCCATTTTCAGAAGAACGAATGGGACGAGGCGGAAAAAAACTACAAGAAAGCCATAAGCAAAGACCCCCACAATGCCGATGCCGCCAACAACCTTGCCTGGCTTTATTACACAAAGAGAGCAAACCTCGACCAGGCCGAAAAGCTCGCCCGGAAGGCCCTGGAATTGAACCCGGCCAAAGAAAGCATCTACAGGGATACGCTGGAAAAAATATTGAAAGAAAGGGAGTCAGGTAAGTTCTGACATGGCCAGGCAACAGGATGGCTAAATTCAAACATCTTCTGCCCATTTACCTGGGAGCTATAATCGGCCCTCTGGGCGGGGTAGGGGTAATTACCCTCCTGCCTGTGTTAGCCGGGGAATGGCAGGTCAGTATTCAATGGGTCTCCTTGACGGTGACTCTTTACATGATTCCTTACGTTGTCTTCCAGCTTTTTTCCGGATCAATTGCCCACGTCTTCAACACCCGCCGGACGCTCCTTTTCGGGTTTGGGGTGTATAGCCTGGGTGGATTCCTCTCCGGATTTTCCCCGAGCCTGGAGACCTTGGTGGCGGCTCGGTTCGTCCAGGGATTTGGAGCGGCCTTCATCGCCCCGATTGTTTTGGCTCTTGTGGGTGAAAAGGTTAACCCGGAGCGTATGGGGAAGGCGGTGGGGCTGTTAGGGGTTATGTACACGATCGGCGTAACCATGGGACCGCTGATATCCGGTCTCCTCGAGGTTTATTTTGGCTGGCCCTGGTTCTTTTTCTTCCTCATGTCATTTGCTTTGGCCATCGGGGCTCTTTATTGGGTAACGAGCGCCGGAGATGACCAGTCGGCTAATAAGTCCGGCAGGCTCTGGGATGCTTTTTCTCTGGTAAAGCAATCCTACTCCTATTCCGATGTTCGATTTTTAGGTTTTGCGGCTTTTTTCTTATTCATGGGGTATATCGGCCTGATGACCTTCATTGCCGATTTTTTAAAAACCTCCTTCTCCCTTCCTTCGGACAGGATCGGCCTCGTTCTTTCCATGACCGGGTTTCTGGGAGTAATAGCCTCACCCCTCGCCGGTTTTCTCGGCGACCGCTACGGAAAAAAAATCGTCGCCTATGCCGGAAAAGCGATCATGGTCAGTGCCATCCTGGGGCTGGAGATGACGGAATACACCTACGGCAGATACATCGTACTGCTTGCCTTGTTCGGGGTCGGAGGGGCCACGGCCTGGACTTCCTTGAACACCCTGGCTGTCCAGATCGTTCCTGATCTGCGCAAGCCTGTGGCCTCGGTATATAATTGCCTCAAATTTTCCGGGTATGCCCTCTCTCCTCTGGTTCTCTCGATTTTTTATATCCCCTTTTCTATCACCGGCGTGCGTTTTGTTTGTATTGCCTGCATCATCAT
>JASEHN010000024.1:0-4094 GCA_030018715.1 Thermodesulfobacteriota bacterium
GCAGCGTACCTGTAAGTACGCTTCACTCCTCAGGTTTTGCACGCCTTGCATCTGGAGCTTTTTACGAAACCATAGTTCTGATGACTTTTTACGAGATCATCATGATTGAAGTCATCAAACCCGGCTTTTTCACTACGGTCCAGGACAACGGACGATGGGGCTACCAGGGGTACGGGGTAGGCGTTGCCGGGGCCATGGATAATTTTGCCCTGTCAGCCGCTAATCTCCTGGTTGGGAACCCGGAGGGAACGGCCGGCCTGGAAATGACCATTCTTGGACCTATGTTAAAATTTCACACTGAAACGCTTTTCGCTATTGCCGGCGCGGATCTGGACCCCTACCTCGATGGAAAGTCAATACCTAACTGGACCTGTCATTTCGCTCCCACCGGATCAACGTTAAGCTTCGGAGGGAAAAAGAAAGGGGCTCGGGCCTATTTGGCCGTTTTTGGAGGTATTGACGTTCCGACCGTCATGGGGTCCCGCTCTACTTATCTCCTGGGTCACTTCGGCGGCCTTGAAGGGCGGGCTTTAAAATCCCGGGACAATCTTCCCATTAACCCTCTTGCCGGGACGCTCCCCAATCTTGCCGGCAGGTTTTTCCCGGAAAAAAGCCGCCCCCCGTATGCAAAAAACCCTACGCTCCGCGTTGTTCCAGGTCCATTTGCAGACTTCTTCTCTGAAGAAGGAGTAAAGGCTTTTGTCTCCACTGAATATACGGTAACCCCGCAATCCGACCGCCAGGGATACCGTCTGCAAGGAGAGCCCATTAAAAGGAAGAGGCCTGAGGAAGTGATCACCTGCGGCCTGGCCAATGGCACGGTTCAAGTTCCTCCCGACGGCCAGCCAATCATCCTCCTGGCCGACCGGCAGACCATCGGCGGCTACCCGATCATGGCCACCCTGATCCAGGCCGACATGCCGCTGATTGCCCAATGTGTTCCGGGAGATAAACTGCGATTCGCGGCTGTCTCGACGGACCAAGCCCGCGAAGTGTATTTGCAGCTCTGGGGCAACCTAAATAATTTCGAGCATTCAGCTATCAGCGGTCAGCAATCAGTCAAAAACTATCCAGATAAAGATCGACCGCCCACTGAACGCCGAAAGCTGATCGCTTCTTTTCAGGAGGACCTATGAAACGGTATTACGCTCTCTCGGCCATTGGAAAGGATAGGCCGGGGATTGTGGCTGACGTAGCCGGGCTGATCTACGATTGCGGGGGAAACCTGGAAGACTCCAGCATGACCCTCCTCAGTGATCAATTTGCGCTTCTCATTTTACTTTCGGGGACTGGCGAAGAGTTTCAATTTCGTCTTTCAACCGGATGCAAGAGGTTGGAGTGGGAAAAACACCTTTCCGTTTTTTTCACTCCCGTGGAGGAATCCGAGGAAGTGCCCAGGCCGAAAGAAATCACGGATATTTATGAGCTTTCCACCACGGGCCTGGATCGCATGGGTATTGTGTACCATGTTTCCCGGCTGCTCGCCGACCAGGAAATCAACATCGTAGATATGCATACTAAAACTTCCCCCTCGCCCGAGAGCGGTACGCCCATCTTCACCATGAAGATCGTCCTGCAGGTTCCGGTGGAGATATCCCCCACTGGCCTTCTGGAAAAACTTAATCGCTTGGGTGAAAAGCTGGCCATTGAAATCTCATTGAGGAAGGTGGACTAAAATCAAAACTACAATTCGAACCAATACCCTAGGTTATTCTTTCTTAAAAATTTCACTGGCTTTCCAATCTGCAGGGTCTCCTCAGGTTTTTTATTGATCCGAGCCGTAACCTTAATCCCTTCCTCCAACTGGACCAGTGCGATCTCATAGGGAACTTGCTTTTTAAAGGCTTCCGGAGCAACCCAGATGGTGGTGAAAGTATAAATGTTTCCCAGCCCAGACGCGGAGTGTTCCAGCAAAACTTCATGTCCACATTTCGGGCAGAGAACCTTGGGGGGAACATGAAGGGCCCCACATCCCGCACAACGCAAAAGGGTCAAGCGCTCTTCGCCCGGCATATTCATCATTACCCCCTCCTTTTAAAAATATGCACAGTGCACACTTGCCCGGTGGCTCCCAGGTTGTGGGAGAGGCCGATTCCAGCATTCCGAACTTGATTTTCATGCTCTCCCCGCAGTTGCTTAACGATCTCATACACTTGCCCCAACCCCGTGGCCCCCACGGGATGCCCCTTAGAGATCAAACCACCGCTGGGATTGATGGGAATCTTTCCCCCTACCTGGGTCAATCCATCCTCGACTGCAAAGCCCCCTTTTCCTTTCTCAAAAAACCCTAAGTCCTCACTGTCCACAATCTCGGCGATAGTGAAGCAATCGTGGAGCTCAGCCACATGGATGTCTTGAGGGAATAGACGAGCCATCTCATAGGCTTTCTTGGCCGCCATAACGGTGGCCATGAGGATTGTGGGGTCATCCATTTCGTAGGTGGTACTGAAGCCAGTGGTATGGGCTGATGCTAAGATGTCAATGGGCTTGCGCGAGAACTGATGAGCAATATCAGAAGGGCATAGCACCGCCGCCGCCGCTCCATCACTGATGGAACAGCAATCGTAGAGTTTGAGGGGATCGGCGACCATCCTGGAGGCCATCACTTCTTCAACCGTGGCCTTCTTGCGAAACCGAGCCCTCGGATTCGCCGTACTGTTGCCGTGGTTCTTCACCGAAACCAAAGCCAGGTGCTCAATCTTAGTTCCATATTGGTGCATATGCCTTCTGGCGATCAAAGCAAAGAACCCGGGGAAAGTCAAACCCGTTTGGCCTTCTGTCTCCTGGTCGAATGCCGAAGCTAAACCTTCTGTGTTTTTTTCCGTCGTGGCCGAAGTCATCTTCTCCACCCCGGCCACAAGGACAAAGTTGGCTAACCCTGCGGCAACCAGGAGGTATCCCTGGCGGAGGGCAATCCCGCTCGAACAACAAGCCCCCTCCACTTTGGTGCAAGGAACTTGCTTGGGTAAACCCAGGCTGTTGGCCACAAGAGGGGCAATGGTTTCTTGGCCCAGCAGTATCCCCGAAATAAAATTTCCTAAATAGAAGGCTTCAACAGCCTCCTTTTCAATTCCTGCCTCTTTGATCGCTTCGTTACAGGCAATGGTAGCGATCTCCTTCAAAGATTTCCCTTCTAAAATCCCAAAGGGAGTAGTCCCGATCCCAATGATGGAAACTCCTCTCATAGTCGCCCCTTTCTTTTTTATCTCACTCTTCTGGCTTCACCCACCCAGTATTTCTCCCGTAGCTCCCTCTTAAGAACTTTGCCGTAAGGGTTTTTCGGGATGGCGTCAATAAATTCTACCGATTTGGGCTTTTTATAGTTTGCTAAATACTCCTTACAAAAGTTAATGATTTCTTCTTCCGTAGCTTTTCGTCCTTCTTTTAATGCCACAATGGCCTTGATCGCTTCCCCCCATTTTTCATCTGGAACCCCAATCACCGCCACTTCATGAGCGGCTGGATGCCGGAGAATCACATCCTCAATTTCCCGGGAATAGATATTCTCCCCGCCACTGATGATCATATCCTTGGCCCGATCGAGAATGTAGACGTAGCTTTTCTCATCCATGATCCCTAAATCCCCGGTGTGCAGCCACCCGCCCCGCAACGTTTCCGCCGTCGCCTCAGGGTTTTTCCAATAGCCCTTCATGACCACTTCTCCCCGAGCCACAATTTCTCCCATCTGGCCCGGCGGAAGATCGTGGTCCTCCTCATCCACGATCTTAATTTCTACGTCTGTCCGTGGAATTCCAGCCGAGGTCAGGCGCCTCATCTGCTCTTCCGTCCCCTCTAAAAGATGCTCTTCCTTTCTTAAATAAGAGATAGTCATGGGCGCTTCCGCCTGGCCGAAAAGCTGAACGAAAACCTGCCCTAATTTTTTTACAGCAGCCTTGAGATCTTCTTCGTAGATGGGGGCTCCACCGTAATGGATGCACTTCAAGCTGCTCAAATCATATTGATCAATTTCCGGGGAAATGATTAGTCGCTTGATCATAGCTGGGGCCATGAACATGTTGGTGACTTTTCTTCGCTGGATGGTTTCAAAAACCAGTTTAGGAATAAATGATTTGGATTCCAAAATAACGTTGGCG
>JASEHN010000024.1:4194-15258 GCA_030018715.1 Thermodesulfobacteriota bacterium
TCTCTTCCTTGAGAGCATAAAGAGAATCCCTGAAATCATCCCCCAGAATCACCGCCACGGCTTCCGAGTTGTCGATGATGAAACTGCACTCTTTAGGATGGAGACGAAAATTGATGGGTACCGTTCCTAGGCCGGCCCTAAAGCAGGCAAAGAGGGCTTCGAGGAATTCGGGGCAATTATGCAAAAGGATGGCCACATTGGAACCCTTCTCAATCCCCAGGCCTCTTAAGGCATTGGCCAGCCGGTTGATCCGTTCATTGGCTTGCTGATAGGTCAACTCATAGTCGCCATAAACAATGGCCAAATTCTCCGGAAAACTTCGAGCCGCTTTGGTAAAAAGGGTTCCGACGTTCATGGCAAGTGAATCATTTTTCTCCGCACATTCACAAAAACTAAGAAACCTTGGTCATCATTTCCTTGGGAATTAGAATGGGTATTGAAAAAATTTATCCAATCGTGTGCCCACCATCGACCACTACCACCGATCCCGTCATAAAACTGGAGGCGTCGGAGGCCAAAAGGAGCGTGGCTCCCCGAATCTCCTTCACCTCTGCCAGGCGACGCATGGGGATCTTGCTGATGACCTTCTGACCGGCTGGTGTCTGGAAAAAATCCCGGTTCAAATCTGTCAAAAAATACCCAGGACAGAGGGCATTAACCTGAATGTTATAGCGGACCCATTCCAGGGCCAGCGTCTTGGTGAAAAGGATTAAGCCCGCTTTGGCCACAGCGTAAGGGCTGTTGTAAACCGCCGCAATCATGCCGATGATGGAAGCAATGTTGATGATCTTTCCATATCGGTTGGCAATCATATGGCGGCCGACCGCTTGGGTGCAGAAGACGTGTCCCTTCAAGTTCACATCCATCACCCGGTCCCATTTTTCTGGAGTCATCTCGGCCACCGGTGTGTCTCCGGCAATCCCGGAGTTGTTGATCAGGATGTCGATGCGGCCGAAGGCTTTGACCGCCTCGTCCACAGCCCTTTCAATCTCATCCAATTTCGCTATGTCCATGGGACAGACCAGCCCCTCTCGGCCCATTTTTTTTATCTGGGCTGCGGTCTCATTCAGCCCGGCGATATTACGCGCCCCCAAGGCCACGTCGGCCCCGGCTTCGGCCAGGGTCAAGGCCATCTCCCGGCCGAGGCCCCGGCTGGCCCCGGAGACAAAAGCTTTCTTCCCCTGCAGGGAAAAAATCTCTATCATGGTTCTTGCCTCTTGCAGCCCTCCCCCCTTCCCCTTTCCCCCAGCGAAGGAGAAGGACAGGGTGAGGGGGCAGAAAATATCAGAGGGTTAAATGCGCTTCCCTTCGTTTGGGTTATCTAAATTTATCGTCCCTTGAAGAGGGGAGCACGTTTTTCAGCGAAAGCCGTGGCCCCTTCCAGAAAATCCTCTGTCTTGGCGACCTCATGTAAGAACCGCTGGCAGGTGATCCGAAAATCGTAGAGGTGTCGTCCCAGTATTTGGTTGACCGTTTCTTTAATGATGCGCAAAGAAGCGGGGGAGGATTTCATGATCTTGCGGGCGATCTCCACGGTGGACTCTTGCAATTGATCCTGTGGAACCACCCGATTGATGAGCCCTATCTCTAAGGCTCGCTGGGAGCTGATCGGCTCTGCGGCTAGCAGGAGTTCTTGGGTGGCCTTGATTCCTACCATGGGCGGCCCGAAAACAGCGAAGATAGGAGGCCAGGCTCCGATGCGGGCTTCGGGCTGGGCAAACCGGGCGCTTTCCGAGGCCACAGCAATGTCCGTCAGTAGGACCAGCTCGCAGCCGCCCCCATAGGCCAGACCATTGACTGCAGAAAGGAGTGGCTTTTGCAATTGGTAGATGGTATTTACTAATCCGTAGATGCAGTCTAAAAAAAGATCTTTAGCGTCCCTTGGGTCCTGCAGGCGGGTGAGCTCCCCAATGTCATCGCCAGCGCAGAAAGCCCTCCCGCTCCCGGTCAGAGCCATGACAGATACGCCATCGCTGTCATCTGCTTCCCGGAGAGCTTTATTAAGTTCTTTCCAGAGAGGCCTATTCAGAGCATTTAATTTATCGGGCCGATTAAGAGTAATCCAGGCAATCCGGTCTTCTATATGAAAGAGAAGATATTGATATTCCATCAAACATTCCCTGCTATGGCTAAACGGGAATTTATTTACTTCTTCCTGAAGAAATTGTAGACTTTTTCCACTCCGCCGTAGATTCCTCCCCTGAAGAACATCACCACCAAAATAAAAATGGCACCCAAGACGAGCAGCCCGGCACCTGCTTTGGCTAGGACTGGAAATCTATTCAGAAAATCCGCCAGGAAGATGAATACCCCAGAGCCAATCAAGGCCCCATGAAGGACAAAGGTTCCCCCCAGAAGGGCCTTGATCGCGAATTCCCCCGAAGTGGACCAATGCGCCAAATGTTCTCCCACATATTCCTGATGGAGGGCAAAGAGCGCTCCCCCCAAGCCACAGATGAGCCCTCCGATGATGAAGGCAATCCACTTATAAGTCTCTGGATTATAGCCGATGGCCGTAGCCCGAAGCTCACTCTCCCGCATTCCCATGAGGACTTTGCCGAAGGGTGATTCGATCAGCCGCCGGACAAAGAGGAAGAGTAGAAGGAAGAGGATGAGAACAAAGATATAAAAATTGAAGGTTGGTTTTAAGTTAATGGAAAAAATTCCCAGCTCTAAAATCTCTCGTTTGATTCCCCAAATCCCATCTGGTCCCCCGGTGAAGCTCTTCCACTGCCAGATGATGAACCAGATCAACTGGTTGAAGGCCAAGGTGAGTAAGGCGAAGATGAGTCCAACACGTTTGATGCAAAAATAGCCCATGATGATAGAGATGATTCCGCTCATCGCTACCCCAGCGATAATCGCCAAAAGAATATGCACATTATGACGGGCCAGAAGGATGCCAGCGGTATAAGCCCCCACGGCGAAAAGACTCCCTGTTCCGAAGTTGAGGAGGCCCGTATATCCTAGCAGTAAGATGAAAGATAAAGTGGGGATGGCCATGATTAGAATTTCGGCAGCCATCATCTTAGAAGGAAGGACGAAGTAAGTGGGAACCAGGATGGCAGCCATGATAAGGACAGGAGAAAGCTCAGCCATAAAGCTTCGCTGTGGCGCGTTCAATTCTGATTTCATCGGGTTCCCCCCCTTCCCAGCAATCCCTGAGGCCGGATCATCAAGATGATACCCATGGCGGCGAACATCACAAAGTCCGACGCTGGGGCCCAGAAAACGCCAGCGATACCCCGGACGATACCCAGGATTATGCCCCCCAACAGGGCCCCGCGGATGCTGCCCATGCCCCCGATCACCACCACGATAAAGCAGATGAGCAGGATTTCCGTGCCGATGGTATGCTGAAGGCCCCCTATCAAAGGAGCGTGGAGCCCACCTCCCAGACCAGCCAGGGCAGAGCCCAGCGCGAAAGTCCAGGTATATACCCTGCGGGTATTGACTCCCAGGGTCTTGGCCGTCTCGGGATCCTCAGCACTGGCCCGAATGATGGCCCCCAGAGCACTGCGCTCAATAAAATACCAAACGCCAAAGATGATGGCTAAGCCAAGAATCATCGTAAATAGGCGATAGACGGGATAGCGAAACAGCCCCAGACTGATCTCGCCTTCGAAGGAGGAAGGCATCCCCAAAGGAAGGGGCGTGGTGCCATAAATCAAGGCCACACTCTGCTGGATCACCAATAGCAGGCCAAAGGTGAGCAGAATTTGGTAGACCACGGGCTGGCCATACATCCAGCGCAAGAGAAATCTTTCTATCATCAATCCCACGATAGCCATCAAAGGAAGGGTGATGATAAGGCCAACCCAGAATTTCCCCGGGACATTTAGCATCTGCATGCACGTCCAGACGAAATAAGCCCCTATCATATAGAGGGAGCCGTGGGCGAAATTGATTATGCCCAGCATCCCGAAGATAAGGGAGAGGCCAGTGGCCAGCAGGGCCATCAGGACCCCAAACTGGATGCCGTTGAAGACCTGAGCTAAAATAACATCGATATTTACCATTTTATTTTCGCCCCGATTTCATCAAAGGCTAAAGCCCAGTTTCACGTTTAATCCTTCAAGAGGATAGGGGTGATGAGCTCAAGGCCCGCCCCCTATCCATGAGCGCCTAGAGATTACAAAGGATCTTTAGTCCGATCGAACTCAAACCCTTTCTCCCCTTGCCTGGGATAGATCCTACCCGCCCCGACGACCTCCACGTAGTCATCCTCATACGCCTTTTCACGGGGGGCCTTGCCCCGGAGGAGAAGGAAATCATGGACGATCTGGTGTTGCCAAGCGGCCATATTTTCCTTGCCAGTGGGTCCATCGAACTCGCCGAGCTTCTCCAGGGCGGGGATTAGTACCTTGGGATCAGCACTGCCGGTATGTTTTATCAATCTTTCCATGAGCTGGCACTCCAGATACTTTTTCGCAGCATAATCGCCAGGGATAACGCCCCACCTCTTTTTATACTTCTCGACGAATTTCCGACTCCATTCATTGGGCATGGCGTGATTCCAGTGGTCAGCCAAATACATCCCTTCAAGAGCATCGGACCCTATGCCGCGAAGCATGTTGAGCGTGCCTGTAATGGAGAAGACCTTCATCACCTTCTTGAGGCCGAATTCGTGGGCCTGCCTCAGGCCAATGCCGAAAATCTTGCCGTACAGCCCGATGATGTAAGCATCGGCTCCGGACCCCTTGGCCTCGGTCATGAAGACACTGACGTCAATGGCGGTCGCCGGGACATATTGGGTCTTAAGGAGCTTGATGCCTCTCTCTTTCAAAACCGCTTCCACGTTCTCGGCCATATCATAGCCCCAGGCATAGTCCATCTGGATCTGAATGACCTTCTTGACATCGGGGAACTTGTCTAAAAAACTGGAAAGTGCTGACCTAGCTATTGTGTAGTTGGGGCTGGCCCAGCGGAAGGTGTAGCGATTGCCATTGGCGCCGGTGAGGCGGGTGTCCCAGCCATCCGTCCAGAAGATCGGCCCCTTTGTTTTGCCGATGATGTCGGCCATGGCCAGTTGCACTGCGCTGCTATTTCCAGAGGAAACGATTAGCGGCTTGGCCTCGGCAATCACTTCTTGCAGGCGGCGCACCCCGACAGCCGGCTTGAGCTCCGTATCCCGGGTGACCAGCTTAACGGTATAAGGCCCCATTTTATAATTGTGCTCTTCCAGAAAAAGAACCGTGGCATTGTGACCTTCAACGCCGGTCGCCGCAAAGGGGCCGCTGAAGTCATCAACGATGGCCCAAACAATTTCTTTCTCCACGGCCTGGGCTGCCGGGGTGGAAAGCAATCCTGTACACAAAAACACCAGCATCAAGATAAAACCCGGAATAACAATTTTAGTCATTATACTTTTCATAAGCAACCTCCTTAAAAAAATTTTCCATAATTTCAGCCCATCTGGCCGACTCCCCTTCTGCCAATCCTTGATCCTTTCAATAATCCCCCTTACTCACCTCCTTTCGAATCATTAGAAATTGCGGCCTTTAGTTAAAGTTTGAAGTACTTCCTGTGCAATTCAACGTCTTCCAATATTTCCCGAGAGCTAGCCTCACAAGCTACCAGACCGTGGGCCACCACATAATGGCGATCACCCAAATTGGATGCCATGGTCAGATTTGCTTCAACCAATAGCATGGTGAGGCCGGATTTTTTCAATTCCAGAATCGCATCCGTGATTGCCCCCACCAGAAGGGGTGCTAATCCTTCGGAAGGTTCATCGAGGAGGATCAACTCTGATCCACTGACTAAGACCCTGGCGATAGCCAGCATCTGCTGTTCGCCCCCGCTCAACTCATTCCCCCTGTTATTCAGCCTTTCCCTGAGGGGTGGGAAAATATTCAATACCCATTCTATCTTCTCCCCATCCTGGCGAAGGGAAGGCAATCTAAGGTTTTCCGTCACGCTGAGGCTGCTGAAAATGCGGCGGCCCTGGGGAACATATCCCAGACCTCGACGGAAAATTTGGTGGGTTTCCTTCCCCACAATATTTTCCCCTTTATATTGAATAGAACCCGACCGAACCGCGACCAGACCCATAATGCTCTTCAGGGTGGTCGTCTTGCCAGCTCCGTTTCGGCCCAGGAGGGTAACCAACTCTCCTTTATTCACCTCGAGGCTGACTCCGTGGAGGATATGACTTTTACCATAATAGGCATGGACCTGATCCAATTGCAGCATCATCGTACCCCCAAATAAGCTCTGCTCACCTCTTCGCTGTTCCGGATTATATCCGGAGGGCCCTGGGCAATGACCCGGCCGAAATCCAAGACCGTAATAGTATCTGAAATGGATAAAACCATGTCTACGCGATGCTCAATGAGCACGACCGTGTGCTTTGGGGTGAGCTTTTTGATGGTGTCGCCCATTACAGGAATTTCGTCGTAGACCAGGCCGCTGGTGGGTTCGTCCAACAGCAAGAGATTGCTCTCGCCAGCCATAGCCACTCCGATATCCAGGAGTCGCTGCTCACCATGGGAAAGCTCACTGGCTTTATGCTCGGCTTTCCCATCCAGCCCCAGGGCATGCAAGATTTCATAAGATTTGGCCACAGACTCCTTCAGGTCCGAGGCCCTTTTGAAAAAGCTGAATCTCTCCTTCTCTTTTGCCTGGATGGCCAATCTTACATTTTCCAGGGCGGTCAACTCCAGGAAAAGGGTGATGACCTGGAAAGACCGCCTGATACCCAAGTGAGCCATCTGATGGGAGGGCAGATGGGAAATATCTTTTCCCTTAAACTCTACCCTGCCCTCGCTGGGCTTGACAAAACCACAGATTAGGTTAAATAGTGTAGTCTTACCCGCCCCATTGGGACCCACCACAGAGTGCAGACTTCCCTCTCGAACCTCCAGATCGACATGATCCAGCACCCGCAGCGCCCCAAAGTCCTTGGTCAATCCGATGGTTTTCAATAAGGCCATCGCGCTTTCCTCTTCTCCTGTTAAATTGCTCTCAGGAATGCCCTTAGAACCTCTTCCGCAGTTCCCTCCTCATAATCTTTCCGCTGGCAGTCTTAGGAAGTTCTGGCAAAAATTCGATCTCTCGGGGGAAGGAATGTTTTGATAATCTCTGCTTCACGCTCTCCTGGATCTCCTTTGCTAAACTATGCGAAGGCTTGAATCCAGACTTGAGCACGATAAAGGCTTTGATGATCTCTCCTCGGACGGGGTCCGGCTTGCCCACGACCGCTGCTTCCGAAACTGCAAGGTGCTCCATCAACGAATCTTCCACCTCCGCTGGGCCCACCCGATAGCCGGAGAGGGACATGAGGTCATCCGCTCTCCCTTTGAAAAAGAAATAGCCCTCTTCATCCTTTGCAGCCAGGTCGCCGGTATTGAACCATTCCTCTTTAATGAAACACTCCTTCCACTTCTCTGGTTGCTTCCAGTAGTTGGTGCTCAGAAAGTATGAGTTTTTCTTGGCCACAATCAAACCTGTCTGGTTGGGAGCGACCTCGTTGCCTTCTTCGTCCATGAGGACGATCTCGAAGCCGGGGAAGGGTTTGCCCATTGAACCGGGTTTCGGCTTTGTGCCTGGGTAATTCCCCAGGAGCATGCCCACCTCGGTGATTCCATATTGGTCGGCGATAGGCACTCCCAAGTTTCTTTCAAACCAGAGCATGGCTTCGGCATTCAGGAATTCCCCCCCGCTGGTGAGGCGTTTTACTTTCAACCGATAGCGCTTAGGAAGGTCTTCCCCCGCCGCCAGAATGGTGCGGTAAGTCGTCGGGGCGGCTGAAAAATTGGTAACTTTCCATCTTTCCAAGATCTCATACCAGCGCTGGGCTTCCAACCGGCCTTCATCGACCAGCAGCGAATGACCGAGGCATAGGAGGGTGCTTCCCACAGTGAGTGAACCGTAAACCCAGGCCGGATCTGCATATCCCCAGAACATGTCCTCGTCTCTCACATCGAGCATGTACTTTGGATAAGGAAGCACGGTGATGATCCCTTTATGGGGAATCGTTGTTCCCTTGGGCAAACCGGTAGTGCCCGAGGTATATTGCAGGATCGCAATGTCCTCTGCCGAGGTTTCTACGATTGCAAATTCCTTGCTGGCTTTGTCCATCTCCGACCAAAAACTCAAATCCCCGCTACGCATCCCCGAACTTCGATCCCTGGATACGACCATCACTGGCACGTCCGCCAGGCTTTTTTCCGTCCCCCGCACTTTATCCCGGTTTTCGGGATCTGTGACAATCAGCTTGGCCCCGCTATCCCCCAACCGGTAATCGATGGCCTCCGGGCCAAAAGCGGTATACAGCGGGACATCAATGGCCCCCGCTTTCCAGGTTCCAAATAAGGTGATGTAGGCTTCCGGGATTCTGGGAAGTAAACGGGCAACGGCGTCGCCCTTCTTGATCCCCAGCCCCTTCAAGACATTGGCGAACTGGGAAGTCAGGTTTCTCATCTCCCGGTAGGTGAATTTCTCCTCTTGGCCTTCGCGCGAGATGCAGAAGAGGGCTACCTTTTTGGGATCTCGGGCATGGCGATCGATGGCTTCGTGGGCAATGTTCAGCCTTTCCGCCGGATTCCAGTCCAAATATTGTCGGGAGAATTCCTCCCATTTGAACTGCCGGTGAATTTCCTCCGGCGTTGCATAACCGATCCGGTTCATTTTTCCCTCCTTTCCGGGTACGGTGTATGCCTTCCTGGCTGCTCTCATGGGCGGGAACGATCAGCCGGTTCGATCTGCTTGGATCTCAGATTTCTACTCTCCTTCTGGGGTCCTTTCAGGAATAGGTCGGAAAATAACCTGGCGATCTCTTCGCTTTTCATCTGCCCATTCGCCGCATACCAATGGACAAGCCAATTCATCATTCCCAAAAGAGCTAAGGTAGTGATTTTAACATTCACATCCCGAAAGAGCTTTTCCTTCACACAATCAGCGATAACCTTACGAAAAAGAGATTCGTATTGGTCTCTGAGCTTAATGATTTTTCGCTGGTTGTTTGCGTTAAGAGCCCTCAGCTCCTTGAGCATCGTGGAGTGTAAATCGGAATTTTGAGCAATGCCAATGAGGTGGGTTTCAATCATTTTTTGCAGCCTTAGATCGGGTCTCAGGTTCAATCGAACGATGGGATCAATCGCTTCCAAACTCTGCAGCATACTCCATTCGCAGATGTTGTAGAGAAGGTCTTCTTTGCTCCGGATATAATGGTAAAGGCTGCTTTCGCGAATGCCGATGGCCCGGCAAATCTGTCTCATGGAGGTGGAAGCATAGCCGTTTTTATTGAATAAAAAGGCGGCATTCTTATAGAGCTCAGCCTTCCTCCCGCGAAGAAATTCTCTTGCCATTCGCCTATTCTTCTCCCCAATTTTCCCTTGACAGGATGGGGGAACAGAGGTAGGATAGTCAAAACCTAACGAACGTTAGATTCGCTTATAACCCAAACGAGAAATCCTGTCAAGAAGAATTTTTGGTCCACTTTCCCCAAAATTGATCAAGGGGAATATGAAAGTTTCCCGATAGAAATCACTTTTTGAAGTTATTTGAATTCCTATAGTGAAGAAAAAAATCTTTCGTCTGGTGGATTAAAAAGCTCCCCAAGACTAATTCATTACCCTGATAGGAGAAGATTTTATGGCTTTAATGACTTCCGAGGAATACCTCCAGAGCTTGAGAAAGATGAAACCCACCGTTTATGTAGATGGAGAGCGGGTGGAAAACTTTGTGGATCACCCCCTGATCCGGCCGGCCATCAACATCACCGCCAAGATGTATGCCATGGCTCAAGATCCGGATTATGAAGGAGTGCTCATCACGACCTCGCACCTTACCGGTCGCAAGATCAGCCGGTTCAACCATATCTACCAGAGCACGGAAGATCTGCAGAGAGCTCTTTCCATGCTCAGGGTGACCAATCAGGCCGTGGGGGCTTGCAACATGCGCTGCCTGACCAAGGAGTTGATCAACCCCCTCTATGATACCACCTTTGAGATCGACCGGGAGTGTGGGACTGACTACCACCGGAGGTTTAAAGATTACCTGATATTCCTCCAGGACGATGACCGGATGGCCAGCGCAGGAGTCACAGATGCCAAGGGGGATCGGCGCCTTCGACCCTCGAAACAATTCGACCCGGACCTCTACTTGCGGGTGGTCGATAAAAATGGAAAAGGGATCATCGTGCGGGGAGCCAAAATGCATCAGACGGGAGCGCTTACCGCCCATTATCTGAATGTGGTCCCCACCACCATCATGGGTGAAGACGAGAAAGATTATGCCGTTGCCTTCGCAACCCCTTCGGATGCTCCGGGGCTTATCCATGTGTTCGGCCGGCATGCGCTTGATGAGAGGAGATACACGGGGGCGGACCTGGGAAATATCAAGTACGATATGCATGAAACGATGATCATATTCAACGATCTATTCGTCCCCTGGGAGCGGGTCTTCATGTGCGGCGAATATCGATTCACCGAGCCCCTGGTGGAGAATTTCATTGCCAACCATCGTTATTCCTACGGAGGCTGTCGGCCGGGCACCTTCGACGTCCTCATCGGGGCTGCCAAGCTCATTGCTGAGTACAATGGCATAGATCGGGCCTCGCATGTGCGGGAAAAACTGACCGAGATGTCCTTTCTGAATGAGACTATGTGGGCTTGTGCAGTGGCGGCTGCCGTTCAAGGAGTGAAGAAAGCGTCGGGCTGGTATCAACCTGACAAGCTATTGGCCAACGTGACGAAACTTCATGTTACCAGCATCCCCCATGAGCTGGGGAAACTGGCCATTGACTTGGCCGGGGGCATTGTCGCTACTTTGCCGTCAGAAAAAAATCTGCGCAATCCAGAAATTGGGCCGCTGGTCCGGAAATACCTGCGGACAAAAGCCGAGCTTCCGGTGGAGGACCGGATGCGCATCATCCGCTTGATCGAATTCTTGGTCCAGGGGGTGACGATTCCAGCGGACTACTTCGGCGGCGGCGGTCCGGCCACTCAGAAGATGATCATCGAGCGAGAGACCAATTTCGAATATAAAAAGCGGTTAGCGAAAATCATCGCCGGCATCACCGAAGAAAACAGCGAGAATAAGGCTGGCAAAATGATGATT
>JASEHN010000025.1 GCA_030018715.1 Thermodesulfobacteriota bacterium
TTTTTCAAAACTTTTAAAACCCCCTCCCCTCATCCCTCCTGTCGTCCTTATGGCGGAATTTCAAATTTTTTGTATTCCTTTCTTCCTTTTATGTTGTCTTCCTGTTAAAATTGACCGAAAACCAATCGGAGAATAGCCATGAAACTGGAAGTGAATTTGCAAGAAGGTTTTTTGTTCAAAGCCGTCTGTGGCGGTCATGAAGTGTTCACCGATCAACATCAGGCCGAAGGCGGTACAGACAAAGCCATGACCCCGGCGGAACTTTTTATTGCCTCATTAGGCACATGTATCGGAGTCTATGCTGTCAGGTTTTGTCAAAGGCACAATCTTCCTACAGAAGGGTTGAAAGTGCTCTTGGATTGGACCGTAGTCAAAGACCCCTGGCGCATCGGCTCGATCAAAACCGAAATTCATTATCCTCACGCTATTCCGGAAACAGAAAAAAAGGGGCTCCTGCGCATGGCTGAGGCCTGTTTCGTCCACGAAACCATCCTCCACAAACCGGAGATCGTGGTCGAATTGAAATAATCTAAAACCTTTTTCGCCACAGAGAACACAGAGTTCACTGAGATAATTCTAAAAGCAAAATACAAATAAAAAGACAAAAGAAAATTCTTTTTAATTTTGGGTTTCGGGTTTGATGTTGTTTATATCTCTGTGTTCTCTGAGACCTCTGTGGCTAATAATTCTTGGGGAGGCTGATTGAACCATCTGATCGAAGTTGCCAAGGGAGATGTGCCGGCGGACCTCCTGTTGCAAGGCGCACGGGTGGTCAATGTCTTCACCGGGGAAATTTATCCGGCCAATGTGGCCATCGCCGGCGAATGGATCGCTGGTGTAGGGAACTATTACAACGACGGGAAAGAAACCCTGGACCTAAATGGGCTCTTTCTCCTCCCGGGTTTTATTAACGGGCACTTGCACCTGGAAAGCTCCCTTTTGACGCCAGCAGAGTACGCCCGCCTGGCCCTGGCTCATGGGACAACTACGGTTATTCTCGACCCGCATGAGATTGCCAACGTCCTGGGCATTCCAGGCATTCAGGCTCTTATCGATTCCAGCAAAACTCTTCCTCTGGATTTCTTTTTCATGGCTCCTTCCTGCGTGCCGGCTACCCCACTGGAGACATCCGGGGCAGCCCTTTTGGCCAAAGATATCGAAATGCTCCTGAAAAAACCCCGGGTCATCGGGTTGGCTGAGGTGATGAACTTCCCCGGCGTATTACAAAAGCATCCTGAAGTTCTGAAAAAAATTGAAGCGTCTAAAAAACAAGGAAAGCCCATCGACGGCCACGCTCCCCTTCTCTCTGGAAAAGGGTTAAATGCCTACGTTGCCTCCGGGATGGAATCAGACCATGAATCCGTGGGAAGAGCGGAGGCTGAGGAAAAACTCCGGCTGGGAATGTGGCTGATGATCCGCGAAGGATCAGCCGCCAAGAACCTGCGGGACCTTCTCCCGGCAATCACACCCCAAAATTCTCACCGCTCCCTTTTTGTTCTGGATGATCTGGAATCTCGTGACCTCCTCCACAAAGGGGATATCGACCACCTGCTCCGCCTGGCCGTTTCTCTGGGGCTTGATCCGGCGACAGCCATACAGATGGCTACCCTTAACCCTTCGGAACGATTTGGCCTGCGAGACCGCGGAGCCATTGCCCCCGGTCGTCTGGCTGACCTGGCGGTGGTGTCCGACCTGAATCATTTTCAGGTAAGATTGACCATCAAAGGGGGGAAGGTTGTCGCCCGCGAAGGCAAAGTTTACCCTCTTTTTTCTTTCGGTTTTAACCCGAAAGTTTTGCGGTCAGTTAAAATTAAACCCCTGGATGAATCGTCTTTCTCCCTGGAATTGAAGACCGAGAAGGCTTGGGTCATTGGCATTGTTCCCGACCAGATCCTGACCGAAAAGCTGATTTTGCCAGTCAAAACAAATAACCACGGAAAAGTTATCTCCGACCCTGAATTGGATATTCTGAAGATCGCGGTCATCGAACGCCATAAAGCTTCCGGAAATGTCGGTATCGGCCTGGTGAAAGGATTGGGCCTAAAACGCGGCGCCTTAGCGACTTCCGTCGCCCATGATTCCCACAACATTGTAGTCGTCGGAGTAAGCGATGAGGATATGAGGAAGGCCGTCGAGGAAATCCAGAAAATGCAAGGGGGGTTTGTAGTGGTAGATCAGGGGGAAGTTAAAGCCTCCCTGTCTTTGCCCATTGCCGGTCTCATGTCCCGGGAAACAGCCGAAGTGGTGGCTTCGCAATTGGCGAAACTGAATGAGGCCGCCAGGGAAATCGGCGCCATCCCGGCGAATCCTTTTCTGACCATGTCCTTCCTAACTCTGCCCGTCATTCCGGAATTGAAGATAACGGATAAAGGGCTGGTGGACGTTTCCCAGTTCCGCATCATCCCTTTCGAAGCATCTTGATTATGTTTTTCTCTCGCTTTGCACCCATGAAGGGAAATCATGATCCAAACGCTCGCATAAATTTCCGTTCGCCCTCATAAGTGCCGACCAATATCATTTCGGCATTCTCTTTGATTGGGATATGAGGATCAGGATTGATTGACAGAAGGCCGTCAACCTTCATGGCAATCACGGTACAGTCAGTTTCTTCCCGGATCCGCGAGCGAGCCAGAGGTTTACCAACCAGCGACCTGGGTGCTCGCAAATGGAAAATATTCAATCCTTCGGCCAGCATAAGGGTGTCTTCATTTTCGAGGAAGTTGAAAATGGCATTAGCACCCAGGGAGGAATAGGACATTACAAAATCGGCGCCGGCGCGATGCAGGGTGGAAACATTTCGATCCAGGTTCGCTCGGCTAATGATCTGCATATCAGGTCTTAGACTTCTTAAATACTTCGTTAGATAGATGTTCGTGGCATCATCATGGGAAGTGATCAGCGCTGCCGGCGCCTTTTCAATCCAAGCTTTTTTCAATGTGCTAATGTCGGCAGCATCGCCCAGCACATAATGTCCTTTTTCCTGTACCTTTCTTGGATTTTTTTCAATGATTAGATAGGAGATCTCCCTTTCCTGAAACCTATCAGCGATAGTCTGTCCCACGCGCCCCCCTCCGATGATGATCACCGGATCTCCGGCGTGGCTGCAAATATGGTAAAATGAGTAAACATCGTCATAGGCTGTTAGCTGTTTCTCTGAGCCCGCCAATACCAATACACTTGTACGATCGATCAGAGTTTCGGGTGTAGGAATTTCAAACTTTCCCCTTTTCCAGATTCCCACAACAGTGACCCCATAATTTTCGCGCAACTTGCTCTCCGTCAAAGTTTTTCCAACCAGGGGGGTACCAATGGCAGGGGTCTCGGCAATAATTAAATCGTCAAAACGCCCGATTACGTTGGCGCTGCAGTCACCGCCCATCGTCCATCCTGCTAATGAACGGCCCAAGATATCATATAACCGCAACACCCGTGAACTTCCGGCCATGTTTAAAATATCAACCGAATAGGGAGAATCAGCTGTAGTGATAATGGGAACCCGCTCGTTTAACTCCCGAACGGTGAATGTAATGTTCGTATTCATTTCATCGCTGTTGGTGGCTACTACCAGCGCCGCGTTATCGACACGCATTTTTCGGTAGGTTTCGGGGTCGTCGATGTTTCCCACCGCCACCCGAATTCCCATGTCATATAATTCTAAGGCACGCTGAAAATCTTCCACAATCACAATATAGTCCCGTTTGTAATTATTCAATTTCTCTATTAAGGCCCTGGTTACCGAGTCGTAGCAAGTCATAATGATGTGCTTCTCTGTTTCCGGTGGCAGTTCGCGCGGAGTCCGATTCTTAGATTCCGCCTCAATCCAAGGCGCAAAAAAGAACTTAATAAATGTAAACGGGAAAAGTATTAGAAGAAAAACAACTCCTGAAAGAAGCACAAGAATAGAAAAAGCCCGGCCAAGGTCCTGCGTGAAAGTGATGTCGCCGAAACCCAGCGTTGACATCACCACGAGGGTCCAGTAAAACCCGGTAATCCATGAATATTCCCTACCCTCCGCGGCCATGAGAAAATGAAAGATGATGCTATAGGTGGACACCAAAATTCCCAGGACCAGCAAAAATTTAAGAAGTAAGCGGATATTTCGCTTGGTACTTTTGCTATCAAATAAATAACTAAGTATAGAAGGGTAAAATTTCATTGGGAGCCAAAGGAGGCAGATTATTTTTTACTACAAAAATTGCAAAACTACTTTCCTCATTCTGATTAAAAATTTGCGAAATTGCGGGACAAATAAACATGCCTGCAATTTTATCATCATTTCTATTCTATCTTAAGTGAAACTTGATGAACTCGTAAAAAGTCTGAATTCCCTTCATTAGGTCATTCCGGCGAAAGCCGGAATCCATTAAATTCAAGCAGTTCTGTCCGCCTGAGGCGGACTGCTTTCGCAGGAGTGACGGCTTTTTCGACTTTTTACGAGATCATCAAACTTAGGTTTTCCGGATGTTTCTAAATAGTTGCCCAAGTTTTATATATTATTGGTTTGCAAAAGTCAATTTATTTGATGGCCAGTCACTCTTTATCAAAAATGCTCTTACCTCCTGAAAACAGGGTCTAAAGTTTTAGATTAGCCACAGAGGACACAGAGATCACCGAGCTATAAAAATAAATTTATAACACAAAACAACTTAGAACACGGATGAACGCAAATAAATTCAGATAAAATGCTTTTTAAAAATCTTAACAAAATTTAAAGGTTTTGGACATTAGTAGTACAGAGATTACAGAGTTTTAAAACCATGATTGGGAAAAATGATATTATTGAGCTTCGCATAAATAATGGAACGCTGGGGTGCACCCCGATAGCCCCCCTCACCTTTCTCCTTTCCCCCCTTTGGGGGGGAGAGGGCGGGGTGAGGGAGAAATAGTAGACCGGATGAAATTCATTACTTTTGCGAAACTCAATAAGAAATTTTCACAAAATCATGGAGAATTCAATATTGACTTGACCCGCGCAGGTCGATTGTTACTACAGAGAAGGTCATGAGGGATAAAGATATAAATGGCTTTGGAAGCAGGAGAAACCGGGGACCAAGCCAGGCGCCCGGTGATTAAAAAGATTTACCGGGCCCTGGGCATGCAGCAGGAGATTGTTGTGCTCTCCGTTTCCTTTAGCGTATGGCCGTTACTCAGGTGGACCTAACCTCCTGGCGCATGAAAACTGTGTAGGAGGTGGCAAAGCAAACCAGAGTAATGGCCATCAACGAGATGAGATGAGGGAAGACGATGTAAACACTTTCGGA
The DNA here is from genome assembly GCA_030018715.1 of Thermodesulfobacteriota bacterium. Lineage (GTDB taxonomy): Bacteria > Desulfobacterota > SM23-61 > SM23-61 > SM23-61 > JAHJQK01. The sequence goes on from JASEHN010000025.1 coordinate 5,262, forward strand.
TAGAGGCAGGGGGCTTTGAAACCGGGAGATGGACAATCTTTCCATCGGCCCCATTAAAAGTATCGACTGGGTAGTTTTTCTCAGGGGGTCCAGGATGATGGTTGTGGCCTCGCTGTAAAGGGTCATCGGTGAAACCAGGGAAATTATCTTGCGGGTTTGTTCATGCTTGATCAGCAATTCAGGATTTAATGAGGCCCTGGCTTGATCGACGGGAGAAATCGCATCGGCCATCACACTGGCCCCCATGGCTACGAAAAAGGAGAAGAAAATCCAGCAGGCAATGGCGGCCAGAGCGGAAGTGGCCACGCTGCGGAATCCCACGGAGAACAGAATGGAAATCCCCAGCCAGAAAGCAATGTAGAAAATGCTGATCACCAGATAGATGAACAGGCGCGAGATTTCCTCCGGCCCGGGAACCACCCCGATAAGCAACAGGCCAAGGCCGGAAATAATTAAAACGATCGACACCAACATGATGGAAATCGTGATCAACCCGGCCAGGAACTTTCCGTTAATGACCGAATCCCGGTAGATGGGCTGGGAGACCAGTTTGCTTAGCGTGCGGGCGCTGCGCTCCCGGTTGACGGCATCAAAACCCAGAACAATCCCCAAAAGGGGGCCGAAGATGGCAATGAACTGAATCAGGGAAAATAGTTTCCCGGGCGATGTAAAGAGCATCAAAAAAACAAAGGTAGGTTTGGCCACATCTTTCAGCTCATCCCGCAGCCCAGATCCAACGATGAAAGCCGTTACCAGGCTGACCATCAGGATCAAATAAAAGAGCAGGATGAAGCGCGTGCTGCTGAAATGGTCGGCCAATTCCTTGCGGCATATGGTGGTTATTCCCTTCACAACAAACCCTCCTTGAAATATTTCATGTAGACCTCTTCCAGGGTATATTTCTCTTGGCCCACTCCGAATTTTTCTTTGGCCAGGTCTTCGATTCGGCCCACGGCTACCATTTGACCCTTGATCATAATCCCTACGCGGTGGCTAATTTTTTGCACCTGGTCCAGGAGGTGGGAAGAGAAAAAGACCGTGATCTTTTTATCCTGGCTTAGGGATCGAATCAAATCCAGCATCTGCAGCGATCCGTCCGGGTCGAGCCCCAGCGTAGGCTCATCCAGGAAAACCACCTGAGGATCCTTGATAAGGACCTCGGCAATCCCCAGACGCTGTCTCATTCCCCGGGAGTATTCTCCCACTTTCTTTCTGGGGTCCACCTCCAGGTCAACCACTTTTAAAAGTTCCTTGATTTTAATGCCGGCCAGGTCATCGGGAATCCCGTTCAGCCGGCTGATGTACAGTAGGTTCTGGACGGCATTCATATCGTCATAGAACCCGACATTCTCCGGCAGGTAGCCTACCAATCTTTTTACCTGCAGCGGTTCACGGGTGGGGTCAAAGCCACATACCCTGGCTTTCCCGGAGGTAGGCTCACTCAGCCCTAAAAGCATGAGCAAAGTGGTCGTTTTGCCCGCGCCGTTCGGCCCCAGGAAACCGAACACTTCTCCCTCGTTGATATTGATGTTAAGACGGTCCACAGCGACCTCTTCGCCGTAAACCTTGGTCAGGTCCTGGGTTTCGATGACTTTCAACCCATTCATCTTACCTCCTCCCCAGCCAGTAGAATATCCCGCCCAGGCCGGCAATGACCGCCACAATAATAATGATTCCGATCCAGCCCCAGGCCGCGGAGGTTTTTACGGAAACCCGCATCTCCACGGTCTTGCTGCTGCCCTTCTCTCCATCGACAGAAAGAGCCACTGAATAATCTCCGACCAGGGCCTGGCCAAATGGCGTCATGGTGACTTCCACCTGTTTCAACGCCCCGGGTTCCAGAGCGTCGATCTTCTCGGGCTTGAATTCCACTTTCCAGTTTTCCGGCTTGAAGGAGCTGAAATTAACGTTGCGGTTAACGGCTGATCCGGTATTCTTTACGAATAGGGACATAATGGCCGGTTTGCCGGCAAAGGCCTCCAGGGAGAGGAGTCCGGTGGGAGTTCCGGCGTCGAGCTTGCAGATTCCCGTGAGAATAACGGTTAGTTTGGCCTCGGCTTTTTTCTCGCCGGAGGCGATCCAGACCGTAATGGGAAAGTTCCCGGAGGTGGCATCTTTAGGAGGGGTAACTTCGACGGCCACAGTCTGGCTCTGGCCTCCTTTGACCCGGAAGCTGGAAATCAGTTTCTGCTCGTAAGCCGGCTTGAAATTCACATCCCATTTCGGCGGGGCCTGAGCAGAGAGGTTAAAATTCTTATCGCTCTCGCTTTTATTGGTCACCTCGAGGGAGAATTCAAATCGGGCATCGGTCTGTCCCTGGAGCACGGGGTAGGAAGTGGTCACCAGGATTTCCTCGGCAATCTCTGATTTTTCGCGGACGGTGACGTTGATTTTTTGGGAAGAAGTAAATTTTCCATCTTCGGTTTGGGCATCGATCTGGAAGGGATAACTGCCGGGTTTGATTCCTTTGTCCGGCTCTGCCGAAAAGGCCAGGGTTTTGGTTTTTCCTCCGGGAACCGGGACGGCATTGACCGTGAAATTGGGGGCTTTGAGAGAGGCTTTCCACCCTTTGGGCACGGCGGATATTTTCAAGGCGATATTTTCATCGGTCTTCCCCTTGTTTTCCACGGTTAGCTCCATCCTTACGGCCTCCCCCGGCCCAACGAATATCCCGGAGTATTCCGTGTATATGGCCATCCCGCGTTCAGGCCGGGTATCCTTCTCTTTTTCCTGGGCTGTCAGCGCAGCCGGTAAGGCAAGCAAACAAATCAAGGCCACAATAGTCAAAGTTAACAAATTCCCTCTAAATAAACTTCCCCGAACCATGTTCTACCTCCTCAAAATAATTTAAGGTTTTAATTTTTAAGACGTTCCCAAGAGGGTTTGTCGAAAAACGAATTGCAGAGAAAGCCCTCGGTAGGTAAATCTCCTTTTTAAAAATTCATTCTAAAAATAATAGTAAACTCCCTTTTTGTCAAGTATATTGCGCCACCATTTGCTGATTTTTTTCTGGAGGCAGGAGAAGAGAAAAATGGGCCTCTGGCAGTTAACCTATTTTTTGCCAAGAGGCCCGAGCAGGCGACAAGAAGGGGGATTCCCAATCGACCAATCAGACTTTAATCAACTTGATCTTCGAGTCATAGAACACCACGCTTCCCCCCAGAGGATCTTGTAAGGAAGTATTTTTGAGGTAAGGATCGATCCACATGGCCGCGTTGAGATGGACCCCGGTGGCCCTCCGCGGATCACCTTTGATGACCTTTCCATCAATCACTACATCCGAAGCTCCAGTCGCCCAGTGTCCGTGCCCCAGCGTAAAGGTAACCACGCCGGGTTTGATCGTCTGGGTAACCTGAACTCTGCCGATCATCGGTTTTTTTATTCCATTCTTAAAGTCCCACACCCCCTCCGGGTTGGTGGCCGAAACCACTTTTACCCGGTCTCCTTCTTTAAGGCCCAACCGATCCGCATCCGTTTTATTGATGATTATCCCATTGTCCGGGGAGATGGCCAACAACCAGTAATTAGGAATGGTTCGCGATTTACAATGGGCAATGTCCCGCTGGGTAAGGAGATGAAGATCGCCGGTCAGGCCGTCCGCTTCCAGGGGCTTGCCCAGGGATGACTGAATAGGCACATAGAGAGCGTATCCCGGGTTGGGTTTTCCCGTGAAGGCATTTTTGGTTTTAGCGGTCTTCTCCTGGTACATATTGATCTGTAGGCCATACTTGTTGGCCACTTGATCCCCTTTGAAGGCATCCGCATAATCCTGGTACCTCCCGCCGCGGTTGAGTAGATAAACCACCTTTCTCCAGTTGGCTTCACCGCAGGCCTTTGGCCACTTTTCAGGATTGAATACGCTCTTGGGCAGATGGATTCTCGATTTTAGAAAGAGCTCCACTTCTTTATCATCAGCATCGGGCACAGGTTTTCCATCGGTTGCCAAGTTTGCTACCATCTTAAGGTAGAAATCCTCCGGACTGGTGAAATCCATCCCCGGGCCAAAACCATCTTTACCAAAGCCCGGAAGTTTCATCTTTTCGGCTATGGCCAGCATTACAGATTCATAACTGCTGGGCATCTCCTCCCCGAAGACCTTTACTGACTCGGGAATGGGGGCAATCACCGGATTTCTCACCCCCTGAATCCTTACCGGAATGTTCGGGTGCGACCCCTGAAATTCCCATCTCTCTAAGTAACTCAAATCCGGAAAAATATAATCCGCATACATGCTGGTGGAGCCAACCAGAATATCCCAGGTAACGAATAGGGGAATTGGCGCCGTGTTTACCAGGATTTCATGGGTGGTATGTCCTGCGGGCAAGGCATAATTCGGAGCCCCCATATAAAGGAAGTAGGCTTTTATTGGATAAGGGTAGGCATCCCCCATGGAAGGGATGATCTCCTGATAGATGTCCGACGCCAGAGGCCACCAGTTCCTCTTGGCCGGATAACCGGTAAAAACAGTTGTATCCTCATACTTGACATCGTGGCGGATGATGCTGATACCGAAGTTCGAGATCCTGCCGGGATGGAGCGCGCTGAAATTGAAGGGCTGCCCTTCCTTTCCCCCCGTTATGTTGAAGGTGGAGGGGGCAATCAATCCGCCCCGGTAGTCATAACTTCCGATCAGCAGGGCCATGTTGTAAAAAGCGGTCACGTTGTAAAACCCGTTAGTGTGCTGGGATACGCCGCGGTGAATGTCCACCGAAGCCTTTCTTCCATGCGCCGTGAACTCCCGGGCTAACTCTTCGATGTCTTTCACCGGGATGCCGCAGATCTTTGACCATTCTTCCATGGACTTTTCGCTGGCTGAGTCAGCCAGGATCTGCAGGGAGGATTTAACCTGGATTTCCTTCCCATCCGGGGTTGGCAATTTTGTATTGACGAAAAGATCACCCTTCATGGCTTCCTTTTCATCATTGGGATCGACCTTTTGCGGTTTCCCGTCTTTGAAGACTACCATGTATTCGAATTCATACTCCTTGCCGTCCTTGGTTTTCCTGACTTCTTTGGGGGCCAGCCCGATCTCGGAAGCCCGAAGGAAAGCATCGGGTTTTCCATCTTTGATTTTTACCAGCCAGGTGGCATTGCACCAGGTGGGTTCATTGGCTGTTTTCGCTGCGGCCTTGTTGGCATTGGCCAGATATGCCGAGTTGAAGCGTTGATTTTTGATGATCCACTGAATCATGGCCAGAGCCAGGGCTCCGTCTGTTCCCGGATTCACCGGCAGGTATTTCCAGGCTTTGGAAGCAAGTTTGGAAAAACGCGGGTCGACCACGGCGATCTTCGTCTCTCCTGAAGTGATTTTGGGAATCAGCCTGGCCGCCCGGTTGGGAGGTCCGTAATTTGCGTCGAAAAGATTGGCCCCCACGAAAAGGATAAACTCAGCGCCTTCAATTTCGGTCTGCCAGTAAAATTTTTGCCCTCCCTTCCAGGACCCTTCTTCGTACTGCTCGCTCATGGCTTTTCCGGCAAAGTAGAGGGAACCCTGGCAGACAGTGGTATGTCCGTTGAGGTTGGTTGTTCCCAAAGCATTTCCGAAGAAGCGGGCGGCGAAATGGCTCCGCCCTCCTTTTTTTCTTCCCCAGCTATAAACCAGTTGGTTGTTCTTCGGGCCGAGGTCCGGATGGTCGGGATTGATCAGGTAATGCAGGTTGGCCGCGTGTTTTTTCTTATAGGCTTCCACCGCTGCTTTCTTTTCTTCCGGCGTTTTGGCCTTGCGGATGGCAGCCAGATCATCGGAGAGGGCCTTGATAATTTTAGGGTCTTGCAAGACACAAATATCCTTTAGCCCTTCCACGTTCCGATTCTCTTCTCCCGGTACATGCTTAAAGAGCAAGCCGCCGTTCACAATTTCTTCGATGGCCTGGTCAAAAGGGACGGTCATCCACTTCCCTTCGCCCCGTTTCCCTGCCCTCTTCAGCACCTTGGTAATCCGGTATGGATCATAGGCTGTTTGCAGCCCGGCTTGCCCCTTGGGGCAGATGGCCATGTCGATGGTATTGACTTCAAATGGTGAAGATTTGTGAGGAAGGTGCGGAACGGAGACAAAGGGGTCATAGGGATTCCCATCTATTTTCAGGGCAACCGCCGATTGGTTCTTGCGGAAGAGTTTGACTTTAATTCCACAGCCGGTATTGCACTGCAGGCATATCGTATAAAGGGTATTTTCCGCCCGGATCAATTCATACTCTTCTTCCGGAGTAAGTTGCCCGGCCTCAGCCCTTTTCATCAAATCAGTGGCCCACTCCATCTGCGAAGTAAGCAGGACTCCGCCAAGCACTGCGGAGCATTTAAGAAAATCCCTTCTGCTTAGTTCATTGCCGTTATTCTTTCTTCCCTCCATTATTCTGACCCCTCTTTAAGGCAGTATGTAGTAAACCCTCGGTTTGGTTTTTGATGAATCAGCAAAGACCGGAATACGGCCCGGATAGCCTATCATTTTAGAAATATCTTGAGGGCTCTTCCCGCGAAGCGCCTCATATTTAATCTTTACTACCTTATCCTTTGGCTCTCCTTTGGCCTTAATCGCCTGCAATACTTTAACTTTGTTTCCTTGCATCATTTTATAAAGGAGACTTTCTTTATCTTCTAAGTCTCCAAAATAGTTCGCCCTGGCAATACAGGTGCTGACGCACATGGGGACCATTTTGCTTTTTAAGCGGTGCACACAAAAATGGCACTTTCTGGCGGTGCCATAAGGTATATGGTGTTTTTGCCGAGGCCATTTTTTGCTGTATTCCCAGGTTGGCGCTTTTTCGTATTCTTCAACTTTGGGGGTCCCTTCCGTGTAAAATTCGCCGCCGTCCATGTTCCTGGCCTTATAGGGACAGGCCACGACACAGCGCCCGCAACCAATGCATTGGTCATAATTGATCATGACAATTCCGGCGCTGACTCCCTTTGTGCTTTTCCACGTGGCCTTGTCCTCTCCCTTATTTGGGCAGGCCTCAACACAAGGAGGATCATCACACTGCAAACAAGGTCTGGGCGTAAATCTTCTTTTTACATTCGGAAACTTTCCCATCTCTTCTTCATAAACCGGCCGGTAAATAATTCCGGGAGGACTTTTCTGTTCAGCTATGCATCCGGCCGTGCAGGCGTGGCAGAGAATGCAACGCCTAAGGTCAATGAGCATGGCCCATCTGGCGTTCCCCCTGCTTAAAGCACGTTTAATGTCTTCTTGAATGATGGTCAACTCATCTCGCCCCTCTAACATCTTATTTTACCTCCCTGTTATGGCAGATATAACAATTCCCCCGTAAATCAAAAGCCTGCTTGCCGTCATGACATTTTCCGCAGGATTGCGATTGCCGCCGGTGGATCATTTTGGCCGGCTTGTGCTGTTCTTTGGTCACAAAGGTAATGGGGTGGCACTCCGTGCAATTAAAGCCCATGGCCTCAATGTGAGTATCATGGCTGAAGGTGACTTCCCCAACCCGCTTTACCGCATATTTAATATCTCCCCCGCCAATTCTCCCCAGGGCAATTCCTGAAAAGATAAGAAATCCCAAAAAAAGGAATAGGAATAAGAATTTCTTCACTTTTCTACCTCCTTCAGCAAAGATTTTTTTATTTAGGGACTGAATAGACAGGATTAATTTTGGCTATATTTTTTTGACTTTTCTTGTAATCTATAATTCCCAACTGAAAAAGTCAACAATATTTTCCATAATCCTTATCACTACAGCGTTACTTCTTTCGTCATTCCCGTGAAAACGGGAATCGAGGATGTCTATGCCGTTCAAAACCTAACTGGATACCCGCTTTCGCGGGTATGACGGGGAGGGGAATCAGCATTTTTTATCGCGGCAATGCCCTTTTTCGAAAAAGTGCCGCTGTAGTATTATTTAAATAAAATCTATCTGTAAGTCTTTTCGGGAAGTTGAATGCAATCCTGCCCGCCTGAGGCGAATTCACCATGACTGGACTGGGTGGCATTTTTTAGGGATCCCAGAAAATTAACTTGACCTTAATACCACATTGTGGTATTCAATGTCAAGTTTTTTTTCCGGCGGTGCCTTTGGCCAACGATTGAAGGTCAGAAGCCTTTCTTGACTATATCGATAAAGGCAACTGCTCCAACCTTGGCCACTCATTATCATTATTGTTAGAGGGTTCAGCATATGCACGTGTTCAGGCCGTTGATTGTTGTTTTAGCCCTGGCAGGAACTATCTTGATCGTCAGAAACTTTATCGTGCCCAGCGATTTTGGAGTCCACGAAAGCGGGTATATGTATGGCTGGTACCGGAAGTCGAATGAAGGGGAGTGGAAAGCCGTTAAGGTAAAGTATCAGGGGAAGGAATACTGCCAGGACTGCCATGCCGAATCGGATCAACAAGTTCGTTCCTCCCGCCATAACCTTATAGAATGTGAAAACTGCCATGGGCCAGCCCTGGAGCATCCGTCCAACCCGGCGAAACTGGCTATAGACCGGGGCCGGGAACTTTGCCTAAGGTGTCATACCCACCTCGCTTACCCTACGAGTAAAAGGTCGGAGATAAGCGGCATTGACGCAGAGAGCCACAATCCAGGTGGAGATTGTGTAGGTTGTCACAATCCCCATCAAGCAAGCAAACCCCATTAGGAGGAGCAGGTGACCCGGAGGGATTTTTTCAAACACACCCTGAAAGGACTGGGCGGAATTGTTCTGGCCCAAGGGCTGGGAGAAATTTTCCGGCCTGTTGCCGGCCAGGCCTCGTTAAAACCTGTCCGTTGGGTTTTCCTTGTGGACACCTATAAGTGCATCGGCTGCGGCTTTTGTGTTAAGGCCTGTAAACTGGAGAATGAAATCCCCTTTGAAGCCAACGTTTCCCGTACCTGGGTGGAGCGATATGTGGTGACCAAAGAGCGAAAGGTATTTGCCGATACCCCCAAGGAAGCACGAAATGGGTTCACCACCGGCAAGGTGGACCTCGGAATGGGGCGTTATCGGGATATAAAAAACAATGAGATCGAGAAGGCTTTTTTTGTCCCCAAGCTTTGCAACCAGTGTGACAAACCGCCCTGTGTTCAGGTCTGCCCAGTAGGGGCAACTTATAAGACTGGGGATGGCATTACCCTGGTAGACCGGGAATGGTGCATCGGGTGTGGGTATTGCATTATGGCCTGCCCTTACGGGATGCGGTTTATCCATCCTGTAATCCATGTAGCGGAAAAGTGTAATTTCTGCTACCACCGGATTACCCAGGGAAAAAAGCCAGCCTGTGTTTTGGCCTGTCCAGTGAGCGCGCGGAGGATCGGAAACCTCAAAGATGCTGTGGATCCGGTTTCAAAAGTAATCCTGACTCAGCGGGTCGAGACTCACAAGGGAGAATACGGAACCAAACCTCAGGTCTATTATATCGGTCTTAGTGTGGAGGTAAGGTAATGACCGTCCTGGAAGAAGTCTGGACCTTAAAAGAACTCTTCGTTTATCCGAATGAATATGTTTACTGGTCCATCCAGATAGTCATGTACCCCTTCATGACCGGGCTGGTGGCTGGGGCCTTTGTCCTTTCCTCTCTATATCATCTCTTCGGTATAAAACAGTTGAAAGAGATGGCCCATTTTTCCCTGCTTTTTTCCTTTGCCCTCTTAATCGTCGCGCCCATGCCGCTGCTCTTTCATCTCACTCGACCGGAAAGAAATTTTTATGTATTGATGACCCCCCATTTCTCCTCAGCCATTGCGGCCTTTGGGGTCGTTATTTTTATCTATGGGTCGATCGTGGCCTCTGAGCTCTGGTTCATTTATCGGAAACATTTTGTGGAGACCTCCTTAAAACTCAAGAACCAACTGAACAAAAGCTTCTCAGAGAATATCCGCTATTTTCTCTCCACCGTTCTGACTTTGGGGGCCTACGATATAGGGGAGCCAGCTCTAAAGAAGGATCGCCAGGCGGTTAAGATCCTGGCGGGGGTCGGGGTTCCGGTGGCCTGCTTTCTGCACGGGTACGCTGGATTCATATTCGGATCGGTGAAGGCCAACGCCCTGTGGATGACCCCTCT
>JASEHN010000532.1 GCA_030018715.1 Thermodesulfobacteriota bacterium
ACTTTTTCAAACCGCTAAATTGATACAAGAATTGAAAGCAGGAGATAAGGAGATGGAGAAATGGGGAGGAAAGAAAATCGGCCATGCAAAATTGGCCACCCTCATTGGTATATCCCTTTGCATTTTATCCACTGTGTTTTCCCCGGGATGCGACAAGGCCGGAGAAAAGCCTTTTCCTGCTGAGGTTAAACAGGACACTTCAGATCAGGGACAACCGGCCTACGGGGACCTTTTGATCCAGGGCTCCATCGGGGATGCCAGCAACCTCATCCCCATGCTGGCTTCGGACAGCGCCTCCCACGAAATAGCCTCTAAGATATTCAATGGCCTGGTAAAATACGACAAAGACTTGAACCTGGTTGGCGACCTGGCCGAATCCTGGGAGGTTTCTCCGGATGGCCTAACGATCACCTTTAAGCTGCGCAAAGGGGTAAAATGGCAGGATGGGGTGGAGTTCACGGCCGAAGATGTAATGTTCGGCTTTAAGACCATCATCAACCCGAATACGCGCACTGCCTATGGCGGAGACTTCAAGGAAGTTAAGGAGGCCGTCGTCGTCGATCGGCATACCTTCCGGGTAACCTACAAGCGCCCTTTTGCCCCGGGATTAGCCAGTTGGGGCTCCCTGGTGGTGCTGCCCAAGCACCTGCTGGAGGGGAAGGACATCAATACCACGCCCTTCAGCCGGAAGCCGATCGGAATGGGCCCTTACCTTTTCCAGGAATGGAAGACAGGCGAAAAGATCGTTCTCCAGGCCAATCCGAATTATTTTGAAGGTCGTCCTTACATCGACGGATTCATCTACCGAATCATCCCGGACCTGGCTACCATGTTTTTGGAGCTGATGGCCGGCGGCCTTGACTACATGGGCCTTACGCCCTTGCAGTATAATCGCCAGACCGATACCTATAAGATGCGCCGGGATTTTCGCAAGTATAGGTTTCTGGCTTTCGCCTATACCTATTTGGGTTACAATCTGAAGGACTGGAAGTTCCAGGACCAGCGCGTCCGCCAGGCCATAACGTACGCCATCGACAAGGAAGAAATCATCGAGGGAGTGCTCCTCGGCATGGGTTTGATTGCCACTGGCCCGTATAAGCCGGACACATCGTGGTATAACCCAAACGTGCGCAAATATCCCTACAACGTGGAAAAAGCCAGGAGGCTATTAGCCGAGGCCGGGTGGAAAGACACAGGGAAAGACGGCATTTTGCGGAAAGAGGGGAAGCCTTTTGAGTTTACCATCCTGACCAATCAGGGCAACGAAACCAGGGCCAAATGCGCTGAAATAATCCAGAGGCGCTTGGGGATGATCGGGATCAAAGTGAAGATCCGCACGGTTGAGTGGGCGGCCTTCATCAACGACTTCATCGACAAGAAAAATTTTGAGGCCGTTATCCTGGGGTGGACTCTGGGACAGGACCCGGACATCTATGACATCTGGCACTCCAGCAAGGTGGGCGTTAAGGAATTGAACTTCATCTTCTACCAGAATAAAGAGGTCGATGCCCTGTTGGAAAAAGGCCGGTACACCTTCGACCTGAAAGTGCGTAAGGCCTGTTACGATCGAATCCAGGAAATCCTGGCCGAAGACCAGCCCTACACATTTCTTTTCGTTCCTTACGCTCTGCCCATTATTAGTTCACGCTTTAAGGGCATTAAGCCTGCGCCGGCTGGCATTGCCCACAATATACCGAAATGGTATGTCCCCAGGCCAGAGCAACGGTACTTGCTGAAACCATGAGTTCAAGGATGGGGAGATAGGGAGAAGGGGAGATGGGGAGAAAGAAATTCTCGGGTAACCTGACGTTTTAATTCTCCTCCCCCCTATCTCCCCATCTCCCCAACCTTGTCATCCTTTTCAAGATACCGCATCTCAGGAGAATGCAAATGTCCCTAACTCAAACTATAAAAGAGAAGGCCCTGGAACTGGGGTTCGCGGCTGTGGGGGTGACCACGCCAGAACCTTTCACCCTTTATGCGGAAGAGCTGAATCGTCGCCCAGAGATGTATGAGTGGGGCAAAACGCTCAGCCAGAAGGCTTCGGTCAAAGACCTTAACCTCCTCCGTTTTATCGATCCCGCCGGGTTCCTCCCCGAAGTCAAGTCTCTCATAGTGGTCGCAGATAGCTATTTTGAGGAGGATTTCCCCCTTTCCTTGGCGGGCAAGATCGGCCGCTGTTACCTGAAAGGGCTTTTTTGCCCGGAAGCATCCGCGCATAGCCTGCGCAGAAAGGAGTTTAAAAAATTTCTCCAGGGGTTAAGCATGAAAGTTTTATACGGCCCGGCCCCGGCAAGGATGGCCGGAGCCAGGGCCGGGGTGACCAATTACGGGAAAAACTGCTTTGCCTTTGCCAACGAAGCCGCCGGGAAAAGTTCCTGGGTGGTGAACGAACCTTTTCTGGTGGACCGTGAACTTGACCAGGACCCGCCCACCCTTAAGGTCGGTTGCCCGGAAAATTGCCAGAAGTGCCTGGAAGCCTGCCCGACTGGCGCATTGTATTCTCCCCTGAAGATGGACCCTCGAAAATGTATCGCCTTTCATACGTACTTCAACGACGGAGAAATACCACGCGATGTAAGGGACAAGATGGGAACCTGGGTTTATGGGTGCGACCTTTGCCAGGAAGTTTGCCCGCGCAATAAGAGATGGCTGGAGAAGGAAAAACCCATGAACCAGGCGCTCGTGGCCAGGACCGAGCATTTAAAAATAACCACGCTCCTGACCATGTCCCAGGAGCATTACGAACAGAATGTCTGGCCGTTACTCTATTATATCCGCAAGGAGAATCGCCGCCTTTGGCAGAGGAATGCGGCCATCGCCCTGGGCAATCAGGGAGACCCGGATACGGTCCCTTTTTTAATAAAGGCCTTGAGCGATCCTGAACCCTTAGTCAGAAGCCATGTTGCCTGGGCTCTGGGAAAAATTGGGGGAAGCAAGGGGCGGGATGCTTTGGAAAAATGGCGGAGGCAGG
>JASEHN010000533.1 GCA_030018715.1 Thermodesulfobacteriota bacterium
GAACTCAACACTCCCAACTATACGCTTTGCGCTCTTGAGGAGGGAAAATGAACGGATACGCCGGAAGAATATTGCACATCGATCTGGGGAAGCAAAACTTCCGCATTAAAAATTTTGACGAAGCTTTGGCCCGGAAATTTTTGGGAGGAAACGGATTGGCCGCTAAAATCCTCTACGAGGGATTGAATCCAGGGGTTGAACCTTTCTCTCCCGAAAATATGGTGGTATTTGCCGTTGGGCCGATTACCGACACCCCCATACCCAGCACCAGCCGGGCTTATGTGGCCACGAAATCCCCATTAAATAATCTCTTCTTCGACTCCACGTTTGGCGGGCGCTTTGCCATCACCCAGAAACGCACTGGATTCGAAGCCATCGTGATCTCGGGAAAAGCCAGCTCTCCCACCTATTTATTTATTGACGAAAGCGGCGTTCAGTTCAAATCAGCCGCACCCTTCTGGGGAAAATTGACCCGGGAAACCGTAGATGCCCTGCGGGCCACTGAGGGCGAAGATGCCGACGCCGTGGCCATCGGGCCAGCCGGTGAAAAATTGGTCCGTTTTGCCTGCCTGACCCACTACTGGCGCGGCCGGGAAGGAGTCTCCGGCAGGGGAGGAGTCGGCGCTATCCTCGGTTCCAAAAACCTCAAGGCCATAGTGGTAAAGGGTTCCCGGAAGACCGAGGTTGCCGATTTAAATTCCCTGCGCGAGCTAATCGATTCACGAAAGGAAGCAATGGAAAAAGGGACCGCCGGCCTGAAGAACCTGGGAACCCCCGTTCTGGTCAACATGATCAACACCATCGGCGGGTTGGGAGTGCGCAACCTGCAGGAAGAACACAGCCCCCGGGCCCCCGAGATCGGCGGGGAGCGCCTAAAGGAGCTTTTCTTCGAACGTAATGATACCTGCTTCGGGTGCCCAATTGCTTGCGGAAAAACCCTTCGCCTTCCTCCATCGCCCGCTCTCAAAGAAGGCCTGCGCTGGAAAATGCCCGAATACGAAACTCTGTTTGCTCTCGGCTCAATGGCCGACAACTGGGATCCGGCCTCCCTCCTGAGACTTAACGCCCTCTGCGATCAATGGGGACTGGACACCATCAGCATGGGCCTAACCATTTCCTTTGTCCTGGAATGCTTCGCTAAAGGACTTCTCACCTCACAGGATACTGGAGGGCGGACCCTGCATTTCGGCGATCCGGATTTACTCCTGCAACTGGTCGAAGAAACGGGAAAACGCCAGGGGTTTGGAGACCTTTTGGCCGAAGGCTCATACCGCCTGGCCCAGCGCTTGGGTGAAGAGGCGGCCGGATTGCTGCATTGCTACAAAAAAGTGGAAGTAGCCGGGCATTCTGCCCGGGCGCTGAAAGGTATGTCCATAGGATACGCCACAGCCACCCGCGGGGGAAGTCACCATGACGCCCGCCCTACCCTGCAATATGTCGGGGAGTTCGACCGCACCAAAGCTAAGGGACAGCCTTCTTTTGCCGTGCGGACGCAGAATTTTACAGCCCTTGACGACTCTCTTACTCAGTGCCGGTTTGCCAGTGAAAGGGGATATGGGGGCCTGATCAACGAAAATTACGTAAAGATGATAAATGCCGTCACCGGCTGGAATGTTACTCTCAATGAATTGGAGAGGCTGGGGGAACGCATTTATAATTTAGAACGGGCTTTTAACTGCCGGGAAGGGGTAACCCGCCAGGACGACAGCCTTCCCACACGCGTCACCCAGCAGCCAATCCCCTCCGGTCCCTCCCAGGGGATGTATTGCCCGCCGGAGGAGTTTCAGGCCCTGCTCGATGAATACTATTCCCTGCGGGGCTGGAATGCCAATGGCATCCCCACGGTTGAGAAGTTGCAGAATTTAGGTCTGGAGGAAGCTTTGAAGGATCTTTACGGAAAATGAAGAAGTTTTTAAAACAATTCAGCCCGACGGAGACAGGAACTTGTCAGCAAGTGGAGAAAAAGTGAATAAAATAATGACCGCAGCCGAAGCGGTCAGCCGTTATGTCTTCGATGGAGCAACCATCGGAGTGGGCGGCCAGACCATCGGCCGTTGCCCCATGTCCATCTTCCATGAAATCATCCGGCAAAAAAAGAAGGACCTGACCCTGGTGGGGTGCAACCTCTCGATTTCCATGGACATGATTGTGGGAGCGGGATTGGTCCGGCGCACAGAATGCGGCACCGGCAACATGGAGCGCTTCGGAACTACCTTCTGCTGGCGAAGAAGCGTGGAAAAAGGCCTTGTGGAGAATGAGGACTATAGCCACCTGGCCATGGTTACGCGCTTTTTGGGGGGAGAGATGGGGCTACCCTTCATGCCCATCCAGAGCCTCTTGGGTTCAGACATTCTGACGCAGAAGGCCTTTTCCACGGGGAAAAAATTTGAAATCATATCCAATCCCTGGAACCCCGGTGAAAAGGTTGTTCTCCTCCCCTCCCTGAACCCGGATGTTTCCATTGTCCATGTTCAGAAATCCGATGAAATGGGCAATTTAATCATCGAAGGGTTTCTCACCCATGAGCCGGAGATGATCCGGGCATCCAGGGCGCTAATCGTCACTTGCGAAGAAATCATCCCCTCGGAAGAAATCCGAAAATTTCCCGAACGAACGACCATCCCCTATGTGTACGTCAACGCGATTGTTCTCCAGCCCTGGGGAGCCCATCCCACTTCCACCTACCGCTACTACCAGCATGACCCGGAACACATAAACGAATACCAGAAATCAGCCCGGGAAGGGGGGCCGGCGTTCCAGGCCTACATGGAGAAATATATTTATTCCTGCTCATCCTTCGATGAATACCTGGAAAAAGTTGGAGGTCTAAGAAAATATAATCGCCTCCGGCAGGAAATGATGAAGATGGTTTGAAAAAAATTTTGGCCGCAGAGGACGCTGAGAAAGCAGAGATATAATAGCGATGCAGGTAATTTAAATGTATAGGAAATTCCTTTTTTCGTAACAGTTTAG
>JASEHN010000534.1 GCA_030018715.1 Thermodesulfobacteriota bacterium
GATCTCTGTGCCCTCTGTGGCTAATTTAAAAACCCGCGTTGATCTGCGTCCGATAATGAATTCATTCCACTTCCAAAATCATCTCGATCTCCACCGGAATTCCATTAGGCAAAGATATCATTCCTACAGCCGAGCGGGCATGCCTCCCCGCTTCCCCGAAGACCTCTACCAGCAAATCCGAAGCTCCGTTGATCACCTTGGGCTGGTCTTTAAAATCCTCCGTGCAATTGACCATACCCAGGAGCTTGACCACGCGCTTGACTTTATCCAGGTCTCCCAGAGCGTCTTTGACCGATGCCAGGCAATTGATGGCCACGTTGCGGGCTGCCTTATATCCTTCTTCAATAGTTAACGCATTTCCGAGTTTCCCGGAAAGGATGGTCTTTCCATCGTCGTAGGGTCCGTGCCCTGAAACGAAAAGAAGACCCCCTGTTTTAACCGCACGCACATAATTAGCCACCGGTTTAGGCGCCTCCGGCAGCTCAATCCCCAGGCCCTTCAATTTTTTCTCAATATTCATCGAATCCTCCTTGTCATTTTTCTGCGGTGTTAAGTTAAAAATATCCCTTTTGCCCTTGGAAGTCAAGGACTTGAAAGCACTGATTTTCGCCAACGTCCCCTTTGCATGACCCCAATTACCCAATTGCCTGATGCCAATTTTAAAAAACGGAAGAAAGATGGGATAGGAACTCTCCCACGGAAAAAGCTTTAATCCCTGGCCGGAGAGCTGAGGTAGACAAACCCTCTCTTCCCGGATTAAAAATAAGGTAGCTTTTCACCTGGTAGTTTCCAATGGACCCGGCAAGCCGATGAAGGGATTCTGCCATTTGAGGCATAACGGTCCGCGAAGCCTTTGCTTCCAGAAGGATTAACTCGCGATGGCCCGTCGGGACCAGGAAATCCACCTCAAGCCCTTGCTGGTCACGGAAATAATAGAGCTCCTTTGACCGGCCTGAATTGACCTGCTGTTTGATGATCTCCGAAGCCACAAACCCCTCGAAGATCGCCCCCAGAAATGGGGATTGTTTAAGCATTTTCTCCGATTCGATTCCAAGAAAATGGCAGGCAAGACCGGCATCGACAAAATAGAGCTTCGGGGACTTAATGAGCCGCTTCCCGAAGTTCTCATAAAACGGAGGAACGAGGATGATTTGGGAGGTCACTTCAAGAATATTCAGCCATTCCGAAATCGTGGGCACAGAAACCCCCAAGGGAGCAGCCAGATCCGTTCGATTCAAAATCTGGCCGCACCGGCTTGTTAACAGCGAAAGGAAACGACGAAACGTTGCCAGATCCCGGATGGAACTGACAGCGCGCACGTCTCTTTCCAGGTAAGACTGAACATAAGACCGGAACCAGATCTGGGAGGAAGAAGGGCGGGCCAGGGCCTCGGGAAATCCCCCTCGAAGCAATGAAACTTTTGAGGTTTCCCGCAAAGAAAGAGGCAGAAGCTGAAAAATAGCCGCCCGCCCGGCCATGGACTCCGTGACACCCTTCATAAGAGAAGCTTCCTGATACCCCGTAAGAAGCCATTGCCCCTTCTTATTGGGGAAACGGTCAATTAGGGTCCTCACGTAATTGAAGACTTCGGGGACATTTTGAATTTCATCAAGTATAGCCGGAGGATAAATCTCCTCGATGAACGCCCGCGGATCGGCGCGCAGCCGCGAGATCACATCGGGATCTTCCAGAAGATAATAAGAGGCCTGAGGGAAGAGCTTCCGCAAGAGCGTGGTTTTCCCCGAGCGCCGGGGCCCGGTCAGGATCACCGCGTTAAAATGACGGGACGCACGGAGTAGGTGGGGACTAACCATTCGAGGGATAAATTTCATAATGAGTATTTTAAGCTATTACTTTAAATATCTCAAATATAAAATTTCTCTCCACCCTTAGTTTTTCCTCGATTTTTCCGAAATGTCTAAGAAGGAAAAAAGCAAAAATAGCAGAGGAGAGATGTCGTTTGACAAGTCTTGAGGTGTGGCGTAAACTCCTAACCAATCGCCCTTGGGGCGTGGAATCCGGTTCGGGCGGGGATGGTCGGCAAGTTTTGGAAATACTCTTGATGGCTTCGTAAAAAGTCGTCACTCCGGTGAAAACCGGAGTCCAGGGTATTTATAAGCATTTGAAAATACTGGATTCCGGCTTCCGCCGGAATGACGGAAAAGGGCGTTTTCAGACTTTTTACGAGATCATCACTCTTGTTCGAGCACGATTTGTCGGATGATGCTATGAAAGCAAGAACTATGGTGAAAAAGAGAAATAGTACCAATAAAGAGTTGCTTGGATTTTTACAAAGATTCTATGAATTAGGCGCCAGGGGCGGCAAAATCATTTCTCCCGCCAACGTAGTCACGGCTTCCTGGGTGCGCTGGAAATGCCAGTTCGGCTGCGGGGGATACGGTTCCAGCCTGATGTGCCCTCCTTATACCCCCAAACCTGAGGAAACACGCAAAATGCTGAATGGGTACAAAAAGGCAATTCTATTTGAAAGTGGATCCGTAAATACGAAAGAAATTGCCGCCCAAATGGAACGGGAGATTTTTCTCTCTGGATATTACAAGGCTTTAGGTTGGGGAGCCGGGCCGTGCCGGCTTTGCCGCACTTGCTCTTTTAAAGACGGGTGCAGGCACCAGGATGAGGCCAGGCCTTCCATGGAAGCCTGCGGCATAGACGTGTTTGCCACCGCGAGAAAGCATGGCTTTACAATCCATGTGGTAAAAAATTACAAAGACCTACAGCATTATTTCGGCCTGGTTTTAGTGGAGTGAAATGAATTGAAAGTAAGCATGACCGTATTGGTCATGCCGACAAATTCTTTCTAAGTTGCCGGTTTCGGGTTTTTTCCCAAAACTTCCCTCACTTTTTTCGCCAACCCTTCTATCGTAAACGGCTTCTGGATAAAATTCACCCCTTTATCCAAAACACCATGATGAACAATAGCGTTATCCGCATAACCTGATATA
>JASEHN010000535.1 GCA_030018715.1 Thermodesulfobacteriota bacterium
TTAAACCTTTTGGGTTCGTTCTTTCGCAGGCTAAAGCCTGCGGCTACAAGGGTTTCTAAAAATTCGCGCATTTTTTGGGATAAATAGTTGAGAGTAATTTATTGCTGAGTTCGGAGAATTTTTTTACTCCGTACTCTAATTTCCAAGCTTTTTTTAGGAATGAGCCGGCGTTCCCCGGCTCCTTTCCTTAAGGTTTTTTTTGAGAAAAGTAAATTCCTTCCCAAGGGCGGCATCTACTTCGATAACATCCCCTTCAAAAAATTCTCCGGATAGAACTTTCAAGGCCAGCGGGTCCTGGATTAAGCGCTGAATGGCCCGTTTCAACGGCCTGGCGCCATAGACCGGGTCAAACCCTTCTTGGGCCAGAATCTCCTTGGCGCGTTCGGAAAGATGAATATCCATCTTCCTCTCAGCCAGCCGTTTTCTCAAATTTCTCAACTGGATATCCACGATGCTCTTAATATTTTCAATTGTTAAGGAATGGAAGATAATTATATCGTCCACCCGGTTCAGGAACTCCGGTTTAAAATGGGCTCTCAGAGCCTCCAGCACCCGGCGGCGCATTTCCTCATGTTCCTTCGCCCCCAGGTCCTGTATCCATTGACTGCCGATATTGGAAGTCATAATCAAAACAGTATTTTTGAAATCGACCGTTCTTCCTTTCCCGTCGGTGAGGCGCCCGTCATCCAAAATTTGCAGCAGAACGTTGAAAACCTCGGGATGGGCCTTCTCCACCTCGTCGAAGAGAACGACGGAGTAAGCTTTCCGGCGAACCGCTTCGGTCAGGTACCCCCCTTCTTCGTATCCCACGTACCCTGGCGGGGCCCCGATTAACCTGGCAACGGAGTGCTTTTCCATAAACTCGGACATGTCGATACGCACCATGGCCTGCTCATCATCAAATAAAAATTCCGCCAGAGCTCTGGCCAATTCAGTCTTTCCCACTCCTGTGGGCCCCAGAAATATAAAAGAACCAATCGGCCGATTGGGATCCTGAAGGTCGGCGCGCGCCCGGCGCACGGCGTTGGCCACCAGGCGGATGGCCTCCTCCTGGCCCACCACCCGATTCTTAAGGCGGGATTCCATCTTTAACAGCTTTTCAACCTCTCCCTCCATCATTTTGGCTACTGGGATGCCCGTCCACTTGGCCACCACTTCGGCAATGTCTTCGGCTTCCACTTCTTCCTTGAGCATCTTCTTTTCCTTTTGCAGCCCAATGAGCGCCAGGTTTTCCTGTTCTAACTTTTTTTGCAGCTCACCGATCCGGCCGTAACGGATCTCGGCCACCCTGGCCAGGTTCCCTTCCCGCTCAGCCTGCTGCTCTTCGCGCTTGGCTCCCTCGATCTGCTCTTTCAAAGAGCGGATCTTCTGGATGGCTTCTTTTTCCTTCTGCCAGTGAGCTTTCATTTCTTCTGCGGAGGCTTTCAGTTCACTTAATTCTTTTTCGATCTTCTCCAAACGCTCCCGGGAAGGGCGATCCTGTTCCTTGAAGAGCGCCTGGCGCTCAATTTCCAATTGAGTCATCTTCCTTTCTACTTCATCGACCTCCACGGGCATGCTATCGATCTCGATCCGCAGCCGGGAAGCTGCTTCGTCGATCAAGTCTATGGCTTTATCCGGTAAGAACCGGTCCGAAATGTACCGATGGGAGAGAGTGGCTGCGGCCACGATGGCTGAATCCTGGATGCGCACTCCATGGTGAACTTCATAACGTTCCTTCAGTCCCCGCAGGATGGCAATGGTATCTTCCACTGTAGGCTCCACCACTATCACAGGCTGGAACCGCCTCTCCAGAGCTGCGTCCTTCTCCACGTGCTTGCGGTACTCGTTGATCGTCGTTGCTCCCACGCAACGCAGTTCCCCCCGGGCTAACGCCGGCTTAAGCATATTGGAAGCATCCATGGCTCCTTCGGCTGCTCCGGCTCCCACAAGGGTATGCAGCTCATCGATGAACAGGATGATCTCTCCATCCGCTTCGGTAATTTCCTTAAGAAGAGCTTTCAGCCGGTCTTCAAACTCCCCCCGGTATTTGGTTCCGGCAATGAGAGCTCCCAGGTCCAGGGCCGCCAGACGTTTGTTTTTCAGCGTCTCGGGCACGTCCCCGTTGACGATGCGCTGGGCCAGGCCTTCCACAATTGCCGTTTTTCCCACTCCGGGCTCTCCGATCAAGACCGGATTATTTTTGGTCCGCCGGGAGAGGACTTGCAGAACCCGGCGAACCTCATCATCACGTCCGATCACCGGATCCAGTTTTCCTTTCCGGGCCAGGTCCGTTAGGTCCCGAGTGTACCTGGTCAAAGCCTGGTATTTCTCTTCCGGGTTCTGGTCTGTTACTCTTTGCGAACCCCGGATGGCCGCCAGAACCTTGAAAATTTCGTCTTTGCTCACCCCCTGGCCGGACAGAATCCTTGCCGCCTCCCCTTCCTGCTCTTCGGCAATGGCCAGGAGTAAGTGCTCGGTGCTCACGTATGAATCCTTCAGTCGGTCAGCCTCCTGGAAAGACACATCCAGGACTTTTTTCAGCCTGGGGGAGAGGTAAACCTGCCCCATTCCGCCACCGTAAACCTTAGGAACCTTCTTCAGAACTTCCTCGAGCTGAAACAGGGTTGCCGCAGCAGGCGCCCCCAGTTTTTGGAATACCTGGGGCACTACTCCCTCGCTTTGCTGGAGCAAGGCCAACAAAAGATGTTCGGGTTCGATCTGCTGATGTTCATGTTTTTCAGTTATAGCCTGGGCCTCTTGCAGGGCCTCCTGAGCCTTTAAAGTCATTTTATCAAATCTCATTTTTTTAACCTTTACCTATGTAATAAATTAACCACAGAGGGCACAGAGATTACAGAGTTTTTAAAACCATCATGTTAAGTGCCTAAAGTCAAAAAAGGAATTTTCGTATCAATTTAGCGGTTTGAAAAAGTGGTTTGACCACCTTTGTTAAGGCCCGGGGGCCTGGACGGAAC
>JASEHN010000536.1 GCA_030018715.1 Thermodesulfobacteriota bacterium
ACTAACAAAGATAAATTGATCCCCATCTTTTAGTGTTACCAGGATTTCCCCACCTTCTAATGTAAACTTACTAGCATTATAGATAAGATTTACCATAACCTGCTGAAACCAATTTTCATCTACTTCTACCTTTGATAATATCCTCGGAAATTCAAACTTGATCTTTTGATTCTTCTGAGATATCAAAGGGGTGATTTCATTTATTGTTTTCTTAAAGATGGGTCTGATATCAACATATCTGGGCTTCATCTTAAGCCATGCCTCTTCCACCCTTACCCTAGCAAGTATATCTTCGACGATGTTTATAAGACGCTCGCAACTAGTACTTATAGTACTGAGAAAATTTTGTTGGACCTGATTAAAAGGCCCAGGCTTTCCTTCCATTAAAATATCTACAGCCGCTTTTATCATCGAAAGAGGTGTCCTGAGTTCATGGGACATGATGGAGAGTAAGTCGCTCTTGTTCTGGTCAAGCTCTTGGAATTTAATTGCTCTCTTTTTTTCACTCTGGCGCAGACTGGCGAGAGATCCGGCAAAATATGCTATGAGGAAGAAAACAAAGACATGAATAAATATTGATTGAACTGACCATTCTCTATTAGGAGATTTTATGAAATAATATACTCCCAAAAGTATGTACACAAAGCTCACCGCTGAGGCGCTGTAGAAACACTCCTTCATCCCATATCGGAGAGCATTCACAAGAATAACCGCATAATACAATCCTTCAAAGAACCTGCCAAACTCATGAATTGTCCACGTAATCAACACAATATCACAAATACTTGAGACAACTGGCAGGTAACGTTGAAACATCTTATAGCCAAACATTAATTCAAGGAAACATAGATAACCAGCGGCAACAGACAAAATTGTGATAACAGAGGAGGTATATATATTTCCAGTTAAAAGGGCAGCTATCAGCATCAGGAACACAAAAGCCCAACGGCCATACAAAATGGACCGCTCTGCTTTTATGTGTAGTTCTGTTTCAGGAGGCAATACAAAATGGGTAATCTTCATAATCTTGTTTTGCTAATTTATTTACCCGACAGTTGAATAAAACAGGTGATATGAAATGTTGCCCATAAAACATGAAGAAGAACCGCTTTATAAAGATTGGGAAGCGCACTGGACTGGCCATTTAATGCAGCATCAAGGTCTACCTTATCAAAGCCGATAGGTACGGTCAAGCCTTTTCCCGTTTTCTTTGGAAACAGGTGGAGTGGTTCGTGGGGGGTACTCGAAGATCGATTTTTACCTTTACAGCAGGGCACGAACAAAATAGTAGGCCATCATCCCTGAAATTCCTAATTTTAGAATCGTTCCCAACAGCGTCCCCACCACCACTCCCCAACCTGCTCTGAGTGCCTGACCCTTCTTTTTATGTACCAACCACTCTGCGAACACTGCTCCGGCAAAAGCACCGAGAAGCAACCCGAAGGGTGACCAAAATATCCCTATTGCCATTCCCACCACGGATCCCCAGACCCCCCATTTTGATGCTCCATATCTTTTGGCACCGAACAACGGAATGACATAATCCACGCCGGTAACAACGACCGTAACAATACCCATGGTCACTACCAGCGTCGAGGTCAGGGGAGGCGAAAAATCGCTGACTAGAGCTAACAGAAGTAGCCCAACGAAGCTGAAGGGTGGACCTGGCAGAACTGGGAGGATACTCCCTACCAAACCGAAAAGGATTAAAATAGAACCGATAATGATCGCGATGACCTCAATCATCAGTCTTCTGTTGATTAACTATTCACACCCATTTGAGTTCCCTGATCAAATAGGAGGGTAGTTTTCCCCCTGGAAGACCCCAGAAGTCAACCCTTCGACTCCCCGGCCTTCAGGCCGGGGCTTGCTCAGGGTTGACCCTGAGCGGTGCTTCTTTACCCCGCCTTCAAAGGCGGGGCTTGGCGCCGCCGAATGGGTCAATTGAATAAAACTAATCACGAATTCCCTGTATTATTTAATGAATTTGACTGAAAAATTCAGTCAGGAAATAAAACTGTCCCGTATTACCAAGACTCAATGACCCAATGACCCGTGTTCCGCGCATTTTGTCAGGCCTACTCTTTTTATGTATGACTCACCGCTTTGACCCCGCTTAAGTATTGCTCGGGATGATTCATCGCCCCTTTTCAATTACCTTGAGCAGAGTATTCGCTGGGATGACCTGGCTTAGATCTCCTCCGTTTAGCAGGGCTATCTCCTTTATTTTCTCATTGGGAACGCCCAGCGTTCGGAGTGCATTTTCAAGTCTATCTGAGGTCCTGGTAGCACGGATACGGATACGGTCGGGTTTTACATCGATCCTCTTGGAATCGGAAAGTTCCCTGAATTGGCGCATGGTATTGTCGAAGAGAGGTCCATAATTTTGAAATCGGTCGATGAATGTCAAGCCATGGAACACAAAAACATTCCTTCCCTTCTCAATGAAGTAGGATATCAACCGGTATACTCCCTTCTGGGTACGGACCTCTGACATGACTCGCTGTGAAGGTAGACCGTTCACCTGAATCGTATCGGACCTGATCACAAGGGCACCCGTCTTGGAAATAAACGCCCTGGCAACCTCTTTCGATGAGGAACCCTGTGTTATAGAAAGCAAGATGACCGCGTCCTGCCCTTCGCTGACCATTTGCACCTGCGAGGGCTTATTATTGAGCTTCCATTTAACAGGCACAGGGAATTGAAACCGCAGGTCCGGATGGTAAAAAATATTCTCTTCGACATATCCCTGCCGCGGATTGTCCCCGAACATGAGGCCATCGATCTCCCTGAGGTATGGTTCACGGTTGATTTTCGAATCTTTCAGACCCAGTTTCTGCTGCCATTCCTTTGACCGTACCCTGACGGCATGAACTCGGTTTTCCGGGCTCGGGTGGGTGGAAAACCAGCCTGGCAGTCCACTCCGATCTGATCCCGGGTTTATCCTTTCCAGTG
>JASEHN010000537.1 GCA_030018715.1 Thermodesulfobacteriota bacterium
CGATGCTTCCGGCGCGTTCCGGCCTGGCCCCCGAACCCAAACAGATGCGTTGCCGACATTTTTTCAAATTTAGTGCATTCTGTAGCTGGATCACTTTAGACGTTTGACATATTTTTTACTTTTTCTTAATCATGGTTTTAAAACTCTGTGATCTCTGTGCCCTCGGTGGCAAATTTTAATTTATCCCAGCCGGTTTCGTCTGGCTAAATCTTCAGCGATATCTTGAAGCCCCAGCCTCTTCAGGGTTTGCTTTTTCGGCAATCCCGTCTTTTCATTCCAGCCGCGGCCCTCATAGTATTCATCCAGGATGAGGTCGAACTTTTCCCTGTCCACCACGGCTCCCCCGCTGGGGCCCCCGCCGGCTAACCCTTCTTTGAAAAATCTTTCAGGGATGATGTCTTTTTCCCGGCCCGCTCCTTCCCGGGCATTAAAAGCTTTCTCGATGTTGAAGGCCCTCTCTCCCGCCTGAAACATCGTTTCCTCGGTGAGGTCCGTGCCATTACAGGCATTGTAGAAGCGGGTAGCCAGCTCCAGGCCTTTTTTGCGCAGGTAAGGGAAAGCGGCCGACCGGTAGTAAGCAAACTTACAAAGGCCCAGGAGGTCGCCGATGGTCACAAAATTTTCACTCCAGGCCAGAAGTCTTCCTTTGCCCTTAAGACCCTGAAAAATGTCCGCGGCCTCAGCGCTGCCGAAAAACTGCAACCCTTCTTCCGGCGTGATCAGCTCTTCGACATAGGGGTTGGAGCGTAAGTGGTCTGAGCCTCGTGTGCTGGTGGCATAGGAGACGGCCCGAACGGGCATTCCCCGCGGATCCCCCGCGGACATCTCCGAACCCTTGACCTGCATGGCAAACTTCTCCGCGCCCTTGCCTATGGCCTTTGCGGCCCTCAGGCTGCCCTCAGCCAAAAGATCCCCCAAACCTTCACGGAAGGCGATTTTACGGGTTACCTCCATAAGGACTTCCGGGTTGCCAAAACGAAGCTTTATTCCATCGGTCTCTTTATCTGTTAGCAGGCCCTTTTCGTAACACTCCATAGCAAAGGCGATGGTATCGCCGATTCCCTCTACATCCATCCCGTATTGATTGCAGAGATGGCTAAAGTAGATTACCGCCTCCGGGTCATTAACTCCACAGGTCATGCAGCGGGCAATGGTTTCCCATTCCAGTTTGGTTACTGTTCCGGCATACTTCCCGGTAGGAATGCGGTATTCTCGGCGGCAGCGCACCGGGCACATGGGGCAGGCGCTGGCTTTTATCTGATAGTCGCTGCGAAAGACTTCCGGGTCCAGCGGTTTCCAGTCGAAATCTCCCAGCCGCCAGTTCTTGGCTCCGTGGATGCCAAACTTCACCCGGTGATACATGAAGCGACAGGTTCCGTATTTCGTCGCCGGGGGCACGTAAGGGTCAACGGAGATGACTTGAAGATAATCCTGGTATGCCTTTTTGAAGGCCGGCACATCCACAATGCCTATATCCCTTGTCCCTCGCGTAGCCACGGCTTTCAGGTTCTTCGACCCCATGACTGCCCCCAGACCGGTGCGGGCAAAGGTGCCCATGATCCCGTCTGAAAAAATACCGGCTAACCTGACCTTTTTCTCACCGGCTGGGCCGATGCTTATCGTTCCGATATCCCAGTCTCCCAGTGTCTCTTTCAGAGTCTGGTCGGCTTCCATGGTGGTTTTACCCCAGAATTTGGCGGCATCCCGAATCTCCACTTTATCGTTGTCAATCCACAGGTAAACCGGCTTTTCCGCAGCCCCCTGGATGATCAGCATGTCGTAGCCTGCTGATTTGAGCAACGCCCCCCAGTGTCCTGAGGAATGGCCGTCGCCGAACATGCCGGTGGTTGGGGATTTGGAGGTGGCTGTTGTCCGGCTGGCCGCTGGAACAGCGGTTCCGAAAAGGGCTCCCGGCGTCAAAATCAGGCGATTGGCCGGATCAAAAGGGGCCACTTCTGGCGGAACTTCATCGTATAAA
Source organism: Thermodesulfobacteriota bacterium (assembly GCA_030018715.1). Classification (GTDB taxonomy): domain Bacteria; phylum Desulfobacterota; class SM23-61; order SM23-61; family SM23-61; genus JAHJQK01. The sequence goes on from JASEHN010000537.1 coordinate 1,979, forward strand.
AAACGGGAACCGAACCCGCGCCCGCCGATATATTTATGGGCGAAATCCAGATCCAGGTCTTGCTTTTCTATTTTTCCGGAAGACAGGTCAACACGAAGAATTTTCCCGGCATAGGATCCTTTTTTCTTGGCCATTCTTAAACCCTCCCTTCCGCTAACTGTTTTGCAGCGCTGACGGCAAGCTGGGTCAGGGTTGCCGGCAGGATTTTGATCTGTTCGGCTCCGGCGATATTATGCCTGGCGGATGAATCCTCATTGGCCAGGAGGGCCGCGAACCGGCGACGCCTAATTTCGGCGCTCCCCCGGTTATCGGCCAGTATCAGGACTTTGCTCGGGCAGTATTGCACACAAGCAGGCTCCCCCCCGCAAAGATCACACTTCACGGCCTTTTTCTTTTCCGGATCATAGACCATGATTCCGAAAGGGCAGGCTCCGACGCAGGCCATACAGCCGGTACATTTCTTGGCATCCACCACAACGATATTCTGGGTCTTGTGCTGGACAATGGCTTTTTCCGGGCAAGCCCGCTGGCACCATGGATCCTCGCACTGCTGGCAAGTTATGGGGATGGTAATCCCGACGGACAGAGAAAGAACTTTAACGCGAGATTTCTTGGGGTTGAAAGCCCCGGTATTCTGCAGGGAGCACATCATCTGACAGGTTTCACAACCGGAGCAGATCCGATCAGCTTGATCGGGAAGGGAGAGGTAAAGAACCCGGCGTTTCATGCCTTTTCTCCCGGCTCCGGTGCGCTCATTTGTCTTTGGCATATACTATCTCCTTTTCCATGGCAGTTGAAATTTTCTAACACAACAATGAATGATAGTCAACTTTAAATCACCTTATCCCTTATGGTCTTCTAAGTAAAAAAATTACAGTCTTTCTCGCTGACCGTAGATCACTTTATTAACGATCATGTGGATAATCAAATCCATGCCCAGGCTCAGGCGGAAGGCCGCTCGGCTCAGGAAAAT
>JASEHN010000538.1 GCA_030018715.1 Thermodesulfobacteriota bacterium
AGCCGGAATCCAGTAAATTCAAGCAGTTCTGGACTCCTGCTTTCGCAGGAGTGACAGTTTTACGACTTTTTACGAGACCATCAAGGTTTTTTCGGAAAATTTGAATTTGTTTCGAGTTTTGGATTTCGTACTTCGAATATGGAAAAATTCCCGGCCCATAACAGCCTCGTTACCATTTTGTGCACAAATTTATTTTTAACCGCCTAATCAGGGTTTTAATCCTCTGGTTCCTCTGTGGCTAATTCAAAAAAAACTTTTCGCTCGAACCCAGGAACCCTCGAATCCCCGCCCCCTTTTTTGTATTGTCGGACATTTTAATAAGTTTTGACCATTCCGCCGTCAAAAAGGAGATCGCCCCCGATGAGATATTTTCCCAAAAAGGAAAAACCAAATACGAAGAGGTTGCCTACTTCAATCGGGGTCATCATTTCCTTGATCTGGGATCGGCCCATCATCACGTTTTTTACGACTTCTTCCTGAGAAATCCCCCGCTGTTTGGCCTGGGCGGGGATTTGATTAAGGGCCAAGGGTGTTTTTACGAAACCCGTGCTCACGCTGAAGGAGCGAATCTTTCCCTCCCCTTCGGCGGCGAGGGATTGGGTTAAGCCTCGAAGGCCGAACTTGGTGATGTTATAAACCGGCTTGTTTTTGGTTACGATATGGCCGTGAACCGAGCTCATGTTTCCAATGGCCCCGGTACCGTCTTTGCTGGCTTTCATGTGCGGGAAGCAAAGCTTAGATAGATAGAAAGGAGCCCGGAGCATGATGCGCTGCATCAGGTCGTACATTTCCATGGGGAAGTCTTCAACGGAGTTGATGTGCTGGATGCCGGCGATGTTGGCTAAAAATTTAATGGATCCGTGTTGGGAAGCGGTATCTACTATTTTTTTGATATCTTCGTCTTTGGCAAGGTCGGCCTGAATAAAAACGACTTGGCCATCCAGTTCCTTAGCCATTTTTACCGATTCCAATCCGCGAGCTCTGTTAACATCTGTTCCGACCACGGTAAGGCCGTTTACGGCCAGGGCAATAGACGTTGCCCTACCCACCCCGCTCCCCGCCCCGGTTACGATGGCTACATTCGCGGGTTGAAAAGATTTGTCTTTAACGACAAGGATCTCATCTTGCCGGATCACCGGTTCTTTTAAGTCAAAAAGTTGTTCTTTTTTCATAAGGAGAAGCCTTGTCTGAACCTGCCAGCCTCCGGAATAAATACACCCGCTTCGCAGCAAATTAATCCAAGCAGTTAAGTTTTAGCAAAAACCAGGCCAGGAATAATTTGCCCCCGTTTAAAAAAAGTCCTATAAAAACAACAAGTTTTTAGAAGAAAGAGGGATTAAATTAAAAATGGGGCGTAGAAAAAAATCTACACTTTTAAATAAAGACCAAAAACCCATTAAAATTTACTTAATTGAATTAATGTAGACATATTGCTACATGTAGAAAAAAGGATATTTTTCAGGTTGTTTTTAAGGGGATTTTGAATTTTTTCATTTTTTTATATAGAGATGTGCGGTGGATTCCCAGGAGCTTAGCTGCTTTGTTTTTATTATCCTTGGATAAGCGAATGGTATGCAGAAGAGTTTCCCTCTCCATATCTTCCCTGAGGCGTTTGAGCAAAGTGGCCTGGGTCCTTGAGGGTTCACTTGCCATGCTTTGCATAAAGATGGGGAGATGGCCAACCTGGATGGTGTCTCCGGTTATCGTGTAAAGGATTCTTTCGAGAATGTTGGAAAGTTCCCGGATATTGCCGGGCCAATAGTAGTTCTGGAAAAATTCCAGAGCTTCTCTGGACATCATAACGGTCTTTGTTCCCATCTCCCGGTTGAATTTCTGGATAAGGTTTTCGGCAAGCAGGGGGATGTCTTCTTTTCTTTCCCGCAGAGGAGGAATTTGGATGGGGATTACGTTCAGGCGATAAAACAAGTCTTTTCTGAATTTTCCCTGTTCCACCAGGTCCTGCAAATTTTGATGGGTGGCCGCGATCAGACGGAAGTCGCTTTTGGTTAAGCGGGTTCCTCCCAGCCTTTCTGTCTCTTTGTCCTCCAAAACCCTTAAAAGCTTGGGCTGCATTTCTAAGGGCAGGTCGCTGATTTCGTCTAAGAAGATGGAGCCTCTATGGGCCAGCTCAAATTTACCAGGTTTACCCTTACTCCCCGCTCCGGTAAAGGCTCCTGGTTCATACCCGAAAAGTTCCGCTTCCAGCAGGTCTTTGGGAATGGCCGCGCAATTTAGGCGGATGAAAGGGTAGATTCGCCTTTTGCTGGCGTAGTGGATGGCATGGGCGAAGAGCTCTTTTCCCGTACCGCTTTCCCCCATCAGGAGGACGGGGGCCTGGATCTGAGCAGCCTGGAGGGCCAGCGTTTTTAATTCCAGGATAACTTCGCTCTCGCCCACGATATTATCGATGGTATATTTCGATGAGCGTAAACTCGTTAGCTCTTTTTCGTAAAGCTCTACTTTCGATTCCAGGAGGTTGAGTTGCCTGGAGAGAGCGTGCACATCCCGCACGTCTTTAAACATCACCTGGCCATAGACCACCACTCCCTGGCCCGAAATTTTTATAGGTATGCGCTGGACCACCATATCCTGGTCTTTGATTCGCTGCGGCTGGTTGATCTCCGGAATGCCTGTTTCAGCCACAAGGTGCATGCGGGTGTTTTCCAGCACCTCGGTGCAATGTTTGCCGATCACCTCTCCGGGGTTTATGCCCAGAAAATTTCCATAGGTTTTGCTGAAGAAAATGATTTTTCCGTTCTGATCGGTGATCATCACGCCATTGTGAATGTTATCAAGAATGGCTTCGTAGAAGCGAATTTTTTCTTTGTATTCTCTTGCTTCCTGTTCCACGAATCAATCTCCTACGGCCTGGACTTACCGGCCCTCTTTCTTGGCTATATCCATTTTACGCAACTCCCGCCGCATTATTTTTCCCGTGGTGGTCATGG
>JASEHN010000539.1 GCA_030018715.1 Thermodesulfobacteriota bacterium
AATCAACTACTTACACTATTAAGGGGGCGTAAAGCAGATAGCCCAATTATATTATTATGTTGATCGAAAGTCAATGCCATCTTACATCCATCTGCCACCCATTTTTTTACCTAATTTTCCTTCTTTTCCCGTGTTCTTCCTACCGTAGGCAGGATATTTCCGTAATCAGGCGCTTCGCAGGATTTTCATCCATCCTGATCTTGCCCAAGTGAATTCTGAAGGTACGCTTCCCATTCCATGGGAAGAAGGTATTTCTTTTTGTTGTTGCACACTTGGCAAACCGTGACTACGTTTCCCCTGGTGGTCTTGCCGCCACGTATAATCGGAACGATATGGTCCATGGACAATTCCGCAGGCGGGAGATGGCGCCGGCAATAATGGCATAGACCCCGGGCCAGACGCTGTTTCCACCAGCGGGTCTGGCGCAGGGCCCTGGCTTTTTCCCGTTCCCTTTTAATTTCTTTTTCATTTACCTGGATAATGAATGATTTTGGCATTTTCCAAATTTTAATCCTTTGCCTTTTTCCGAGCAATAAAATTATGATTATTTTCCTTGCAAAAATCGTTTTTTTTACGCTATAAGGGCTCTATAAAATTCAGAAAAATTGCCTGGTAAAGGAGAAATATAATGGCGAAACCGTGGTATAAATCCTATGTCCAAGGTGTTTCTCATACATTGCAGTACGAGAGAATAACCATGCCCCAAGCTCTCAGCCGCAGCGTCAATCAATTTCCTGATAAGACGGCTCTAATTTTCATCGATTCCAGAATTTCTTACAAACAACTCGATGATATGGCCAACCGTTTCGCCAATGCCCTAATTAACCTGGGGGTAAAACCAGGGGATAAGGTAGCCATGATCCTGCCCAACATGCCCCAGCTGGTTGCGGCCACATATGGGGCCTGGAGAGCCGGGGCGGTGGTGGTTATGAATAATCCCCTATACACGGATAAAGAGCTGGAATATCAATTCAATAATTCGGAATCATCCCTCCTCGTTACCTTGGATCTTTTAGGGCCGCGGATGATCGCCCTCAAGCCGAAAACCCCGATTCAGCATATTGTGGTGGCCCACATCCGTGACCATCTTAAATTTCCCAAGAAACAGCTACTGCCCATTTTGGCCAAGGATAAGCACCGCAATATTCCCCCTACACCGAATGTATATGAATGCAGACTTGTCCAAATTAGGTTTTTAAAAAATAGGCCCTCGCAGCGTTTTGTGATAAATTGATTTCGACAAAAAAGTCAATATCACAAACAAAGGGGGCCAGCAATGAATCGTTTTTGTAGCATATTTAGCCAACTTTTACAACTGTTTTCCAGGATCGAATTCCATCAGGCTGTGAAAGCAACAAAAGCCGAACGTCATGCCCGGGGATTTACCAGCTGGGGCCAATTCGTGGCCATGCTCTTCTGCCAACTCGGACGAGCCCACTCGCTTCGGGAGATTACGGGTGGACTGAGAAGCTGCGAGGGAAAATTGAAGCATCTAGGAATCACGGCCCCTTCTCATTCGACCCTGGCTTATGCCAATGAGCACCGCCCCTGGGAACTGTACCAATTGGTCTTTCTCCAATTACTCCAGCGCTGCCAGAGCCAGGTGCAAGGAAAGAAAAAGTTTCGGTTCAAAAATAAACTCCGCAGTCTGGATTCTTCGATCATCGATCCTTCGGTCACCCTCTTTGATTGGGCGAAATTTCGTCGCACCAAAGGGGCCATTAAATTGCATCTTCTCCTGGACCATGATGGCTATTTGCCTTCCTTTGCCTGGATCACCGAGGGAAAAATGTCGGATGTGAAGATCGCCCAGCATTTACGGTTTGACCCGGGGACCATTGTGGCCTATGACCGGGGATATACCGACTACGCTCTGTTTGCTCAATGGACGGCCCAAGGCGTCTTCTTTGTCACCCGGATGAAAGACAATGCCATCTACGAAGTTGTCGGAGAAAGAGACATTCCTCAAAACAGTCATATCCTCAAAGATGAGCTTATCCAATTAACCGGCCCAAGGGCCGAAGAGAAATGTCCCTATCCGCTACGCCTGGTCACCGTCTATGATCCTAAAACCGATAAAACCATAGAGTTTTTAACTAACAACATGGATTTAGGCGCCACCACGATAGCTGCCATCTTCAAGGATCGTTGGCAGATAGAAACCTTCTTTAAAGCTCTGAAGCAAAACCTTAAGATCAAGACTTTTGTGGGGACCAGCGCCAATGCGGTAAAGATTCAAGTTTGGACAGCATTGATCGCCATATTGATTCTGCGCTATCTACAACTTCTTTCCAAATTTTCTTGGTCGCTATCGAACCTGGTTGCACTTTTACGGATGAATCTCTTTACCCATCGAGACCTTTGGGGTTGGCTAGATCAACCTTTTGAAATTCCACCAGTTCCCTATGAACCCGAACAGTTGTCCTTCAACCTGGCTTAATTTAGACAGCAGTGATTAGGAACCTGGATTTGGAAACTTAAAAAAATTGTCCAATAACGCAATAAATTCAATATGCACCTATAAAGTTTTCGCCTAATTTGGACAGCACTGATATGAATGGATGGATGTACTGAAGAAATACCCTGCTACGAACCCAAACATCCCGGTAGATTTCGAAAGCCTCGCCAGCTTGCAATATACCGGGGGAACGACCGGAGTTAGTAAAGGGGTCATGCTTACCCATGCCAATCTTTTAAAAAATGTCCAACAAACCCTTGCTTTCTTCCCCGGTTTTAATAAGGGGGAAAATACTCTTCTGGGGACCCTGCCCTTCTTTCATTCCTTCGGACTCACCACCTGCATGAACATTAGCATCTGGATGGGATGGACCGATGTCCTCATCCCCCGTCCAGAACCGGAAGCGCTGCTGGAAGCCGTCCATAAATATAAGGTGCCGCTTCCGGGTTTAGAGTGGGTACCCCCAATATGTTGTGGTTGATGCTTTTC
>JASEHN010000540.1 GCA_030018715.1 Thermodesulfobacteriota bacterium
ATTTAAAAATAATCTCTCCAGGCAAAACACAGCTATATAAGTTGGTGTGGGCGGCATGAAAAGCATTGAATCCTTGTATTTCTGATGACGTTATTTGTGCTTGATTGATGTAATGGGAATTGAGGGTTTGCCATTGGGAATCATGAGCAAGCCGAATTTCTTCGGCGCGAGTGGGAGTGCAACCAATGAAGCTCGCGAGCTCCCTATCGTATATATTTACCTGTTCCCAGTCGTCCAACATAATGGGAATACTTGGATAGGAGGTTAGCAAGTTTGCCCGTCTTAAAATTCTCAGGGCAAGAGCATGCATTGTTGATATGTGAACCTGGGAGGCAGACGCCGCACAAGGCTGGTTGCCGCAAAAAGCTTGTACTCTTGAGCGAAGTTCGGCACACGCTGCTCGGGTAAAGGAAATAACATAGACATTACCTGGAGTGACTCCGTTATTAAGAAGATAAGCTACCCGCTTCTCGATAGTATGCGTCTTTCCTACACCCGGTCCGGCGACAAGTCTTACCTGCGGTGCGCTGTCTTTCGCTGCGGCCCATTGATGCTGCTCTGCTGAGGCCTTTTGAGCATCTGTTATCGGCATAGCTACCTCTAAAAATCCGCCGAATTGATTGCTAACTGCTGTATCACTTCTGCCGGTATCTCTAAAAATCTTGCAGCCATAATTTCCCTCTTGGCATGATCAAGGCGTACTGCTGGATTTTGAATATATACTATCTCGGGAATTTCTCCCAGGGGGTCCCAGACCACATAGAGCCAGTAGGTTTCCGCCAGTTGCTGGGCCTTATACCACTCATTGACCGTCAAGCGGATGGCCTGGCCCCGCGCCCGGCCCTTCACCTCCACCCGGCGGACCTCAATGTCCCCGGTGGCCGCATCCGTGACGCGGTGCGCCCGCAAATCGAAACCCAGCTTGAGGTGGCCCAGGCGTTCGATACGATCATGGGGGAACCCTTCGCGGTGCAAAGCGGCCATGACCAGGTCTTCCGCCGCCAACTCGATCTTTCGGCTGATATGGGGTTCGGGTTCATCGATGAGTCCCAAAGCCTGGGTTTCAGCTATGCCGCTGGGGGGTAGGACCAGGGCTGTAGCCAAGTAACGCACCGGGCCGGTGCGGGCTACCCCGAGCCTTGTCAATCCGGCCAGACGATCATCTCTATCCCTTTCCAATTCCTTTACTCGCCGGGAAGCTTCGTCAGCGGCCAGCCTATATTCTGGTCTTTGCCCGGCTTCTCCGAGAAGCCGCATAGCTTGCTCTTGGGCCTTGTTAAGGCGCACCCGAAAAGAATTCTCCAGATAGTCACGGATTATTTTGGCATAGCCTTGACGTTCTTCCTGGCAGCGGGCGCGGCATTCAAGCTGATATCCCCCTTTTAAAAAGTCTGTCGCAGGTTGCCAATCCACCGGTCCAACTTGTGTAGGCGGCTGGGGATGAGGAGGGAGGTTGAGAATAAGATCGCTTGGCACCACCTCGAATTTGCCTGCCTCCTCCCGGACGGCCACGAGTTCTCCATATAAGATAGCATCTCTGCCCCTGGCATCTTTCCCTCTGATGGAGATTTCAAAAAAGTGGAGAAGATAAGAATCTGAGGCCAGGGGGTCCAGGTAGAAGCTTACTCCCCCAAGCAAAGGGGCCAGCCGCTCGTTGAGACGTTCATCCACTGCGGCGTAGAGGGGATGTCCCGGCCCCAAGAGGACGGCGTCCAGATGGGCATCCTGTTCCAGGTGCTGCTTGTGGAAGGTGAACTTGCGGTAAGAGGAGTCGGCTTTCCCCAGGCGCTGGACCGACTGCAGGCGCTCGGAGCGCAAGTCTAACGGGACGTGCTCTAACCGCCAGAGGCCATCAGCCCGAGGGTCCATTTTCAGGCCTGCCTCACGGGCGGCGTCCAGGAAATAGGCTTCCACGAAGCAGGGCATGAGCCGACGTTCTTCGACTTCCAGGTTTTGCTGCTGGAAATCGGAAAAGTCTACAATAGATCGGGCCAGGGCGATCCCGGTGGCTTCTTCGTATTCTTTGAGTTTTATCGGATCGATGCGGTCGATCTGATCGATATATTCATCCAGGCGCCGGGGGTCATAGGCCGCCTGGCGAAGCATCTCCAGAAGGTTGATGTCGTTTAAAGACAGAATCTCGCCAATGACATCGTAAACCCGATCCTCCAAGGCTTCCCGCATTTGCTCCAGCTTCTGCAAGAGGCGTTGGAGGATGCGACCCTCGATGACGGGGTAACCTTCTTCGGACTCGGTGGCCACGAAATTGAAGGCATAACAATCCCTCTCCTGGCCAATGCGGTGGATGCGTCCCAGGCGCTGTTCCAGGCGGGTGGGATTCCAGGGCAGGTCGTAGTTGATCATCAAATGGCAGAATTGGAGATTGATGCCCTCCCCGGCGGCCTCCGTAGCCACACACACTTGCGCCTGGGTGCGGAAAAGTTCCTGGGCACGCTTGCGCTCATGGGGGTTCATGCTGCCATGAATCTCGCAGGTGAGGTAGCCCCAGGCTTGCAGATGCTCCCGGAGATAGGTCAGGGTGCTTCGATGTTCGGTGAAGATGAGGAGCTTGCCGCGGCCATCGCGTAACTCGGAAAATTGGACCTCTTCCAGACAGTTTCGGAGGGCGGCCAGCTTGGACTCATTGGCCTGCTCCCGCACCCGCCGGGCTTGTTCAACAAGTTCCTGGAGGGCAGCGATCTCCATGCGAATCTGGTCAAGCTCCAGGGCGCCGGTGAATTCATCCGCCAGTCGGTCCCTGGTCTCGTCATCCAGATCATCTTCGTCCTGTTCGGCATCGGGAAGACGCCCTTGCAACATGGCCAGCCGCCTGGCCCGTTGTTGAGGAGTGAGACTTTCCAGTTCTTCCAAGAGAGCTTGCTGTTTTTTAAGCCGATTTTTGAGGGAGTCGTGGATAGCGCAGGTGGAACTTGCCAATCGTCTTT
>JASEHN010000026.1 GCA_030018715.1 Thermodesulfobacteriota bacterium
ATGGATTCCCTCTGACCTTACGCCCCACCTCTTTTCAAAGGGCTAAAGTGTTACCTATAATTAATAATCGTTGAATCGTTGTGAAATCCGAAGCACAAAATCCAAAATTTGAAACAAAAGCTAATGTCCCCAAGCCTAAACACGGCCGCTGATGGCTGACCGCTGAAGGCTGAAAGCTCTTATACTATGAAAACGGAAGTTGTGGTGATCGGCGGCGGAGAGACAGGGGCCGGTGTCCTCCGCGACCTGGCCCTGAGGGGGATAGACGCTATCCTTCTGGAGAAGGACGAGCTTACCAGCGGAACCTCGGGCAGAAATCATGGACTCCTGCACAGCGGGGCCAGGTATGCGGTGAACGACCCTGACTCGGCACGCGAGTGTCTTGCTGAAAATTTCATTCTGAAAAAAATTGCCTCCCCCTGCATTGAACAGACCGGAGGATTCTTCCTCTCTCTGCCCGATGACCCTCCGAACTACCCCGATGACCTTCTCAGGGCCTGCGAGAGCCTGGGACTCGGAGCAGAAGAAATCCCCGTTGCCGAAGTTTTGCAAAGAGAACCGGCCCTGTCACCAAAGATATTAAGAGCTCTTAGCGTACCGGATGCCTCCATAGATCCGTTCCGCCTTATCCGCTCCAACGTGGAAGAAGCCGAACGGTTGGGAGCGAAAATCTTTCCTTACCGGAAGGTCGTAGCTATCCTGGCCGATGGTGGACGCATCCAGGGACTGCGGGCCATAGACCTAAGGACAGGAGAAGATTTTCAAATTACCTGCCGATTCATTGTCAATGCCGCAGGGGTCTGGGCCGGGAGAATTGCCCGGCTGGCTGGAGCTTCTCTGGAGATCACATTTTCCAAAGGAACTCTAATTGTCCTGAATCAGCGCCTGGTGAACTCGGTAATCAACCGCTGCCGCCCGCCTTCCAACGGCGACATCCTTGTTCCCCATGGACCGGCCTTAATTATCGGGACGACCTCGCAGACCACTAGCGAAATCGAAGACCCTTCTCCTGAGGAAGAGGAAGTGGACCTTCTCTTCTCCGAGGGAGAGAAAATACTGCCGGACGTCGAGTTTACCAGGGCCATCCGGGCTTACGCCGGTGTCAGGCCGTTAATGGGAGCGCGGGAAGGAGACGAAGATAACCGGAAGATAAGCCGCGACTTTCTTCTGCTAAACCACGGAGAAGCTGACCGGATTAAGGGTTTCTTTTCGATCGTCGGCGGCAAGCTAACCACCTACCGCCTGATGGCTGAAAGGACTGTGGATGTTATCGTCAAAGAAATGGGAAGGAAGATTTCTTGCACCACAGCCGAAAAACCTCTGCCTTTTCCTGCGGAGTATGCCTTCCATGACCTGGGGTCGAAACTACGGAAAATCGGGGACGAAAAATCTTATCACGGAACCGGGGAGATTCTCTGCGAGTGCGAGCTCGTCTTTAGGGAAGAAATTTCCCGGGAGATCCAGAAGCTGCCTTACCCCAGTTTAAAAGAAGTGCAGGAAAGAACAAGGGCCGGTATGGGCCCCTGCCAGGGTGGGTTTTGTTCTCCCCGTCTGACTGCGCTGCTCTCAGAAGCGGGGAAAATTCCTCCGGGAACTTCCCTCTCCATTTTAAAACGCTTCCTGGAAGAACGTTGGAAAGGAACCAGGCCTGTACTCTGGGGGCCACAGCTTAAAGAAGAACAGTTAATCCAGGCTCTATACACCGAGCTATTTAACCTGGACCACTTTTAAAACAGGGTCCAAGGGGTCAAGGGTTCGAGGGGCCAAGTGAAATGCCAACCTTTTCCCATGAACCATTGAATCCTTGAACCCTTGGACCCTCTTTATGTTCTACGATGTCATCGTCATCGGCGCCGGACTGGCCGGGCTCATGGCCGCAGAAGCTGCCCAGAGGCAGGGAGCCCGAGTTTTGGTTTTAGCCCGGGGTATGGGTTCGCTCGCCTTGACCACGGGGTGTATCGACGGCCTGGGCTATATTCCGGGGACTTCAAAGGCGCCTCTCGCTTCTCCTTTAAAGGCCTTATCCCAACTTAAAGAAGAGCATCCCCATCATCCATATGCTATCGTAGGCCAGGAAAGGATCCTGGATGCTTTGGACCATTTCCAGGAACTTTGTCAGGTTATGGACTTGCCCTATACGGGAACTTTTAAGGCCAACTTGCTCCTTCCCACCCCTCTGGGCACCTATCATCCAACCTGTCTGGTTCCGGAGACGATGGCCCAGGGAACCCTGTCCATACCTGGCTCCGTCCTTCTGCTTGGTTTTAGGGGCTTAAAGGATTTTCCTCCCTTTTTAGCCGCTGAGAATCTGAACCTTCTGCATTCTCAAGGAGAAGTCGCCCCTTTTTTCAGGGCTGCAGCCCTGGATAAATTGGACTTGGGCGGAAGAGCGATAAACGGGTTGAATCTGGCCCAGGCTTTTGACAGCAAAGATTTCCGCAAAGAGTTCGCAAAAAAAATCAAACCGACTTTAAGGCCCGGCGAAAGGCTGGGTCTGCCTGCTGTCCTGGGACTCCATTTCCCGGGGGAAGCCTGGGCTGAGCTAAGAGAAATGCTGAACGCTGAAGTCTTTGAAATTCCCCTGCCACCTCCCTCAGTGCCCGGCATCCGCCTTTACCGCAAGCTTAAGATGCACCTGCAGGAGAACGGCGTACGCATATTCGTGGGCCTTTCGGCTTTAAATCCCCTGAAAGGCCCCCAAAACCTTAATGGCTTCTCCCTGGGAAGAGCGAAAAATAGCCCGATTTACAGGGCGAAAGCCTTTGTTCTGGCCACAGGGAAGTTTGTCGGCGGCGGACTTGACTCCGAGCGGGGAAGAATTTTCGAGACGCTCCTCGATCTTCCCGTGAAGTATCCCAAAAATCGCCGGGAATGGTTCAACCCGCGTCTCCTTAACATCGCCGGCCAGCCATTCAATCGTTTTGGGGTGGAGGTGAACGAACACTTTCAGCCCGTAGATACTGCTGGCCGGGTTATCTATTCGAACCTTTTTGCTGCTGGTGGAATCATTGCCCATGGAGATTCTATGTCGGAAAAATCAGGGGGTGGCGTAGCAATTGCTACTGGATACCTGGCTGGGAAACTGGCCGCAGGGATAAAATGATTTCACCGCCGAGCGCTAAGAGATAGAATTAAAATAGCCACAGAGGGCACAGACTTTTACGAGCTCAGTCGAGCCGAGTAAAGCAGAGAAAAGAAGTTTTTTCCTTGATTTATCTTAAATTTCCTCTGTGCCCTCGGTGATCTCTGTGGCCCAAAATTTTATTTTATGAAAACCAACATTGACCAATGCATCAAATGTTCCATCTGCAACGCCTACTGTCCGGTCTTGAAGGCCACCGGCCTCTTTCCGGGTCCCAAGCTCTGCGGACCGGACGCCGAACGCTTCCGCCTTAAGGGGAAAACCATTCCTGCGGAGTGGCTCGAGTTCTGTGATTACTGCAAGATCTGCGAGCGGGTCTGCCCCCATAATGTGCGCATCCCTGAGCTGCATATTCGCTCCCGCATAGCCGGGAAAACGCCGAAACCTTCTTTCAGGGACTGGCTTCTCGGCCACTCTTACCTCCTGGAAAAGTTAGGAAGTTGGGGAACCCCCGTTTCCAATTGGATCAACAGGTGGGCCTTTTTCCGCTGGCTTCTGGACCGCGGCCTGGGTATCGATCATCGGATAAAAATGCCCCCCTTCCACCGCCGGACTTTTACCAGGTGGTTCCAGACGAGAAAGGCTTTTAAGGGGACATCCATCGCTTATTTCCACGGCTGTTACACCAATTACATCGACCCTGCTCTGGGGCGGGACATGGTGGAGGTCCTGGAAAAGAACGGGTTTAGAGTCATCCTGCCGGACCAGGAATGCTGCGGACTTCCTCTGATCAGTAACGGCTTTTTTGCTGGAGCCACCAGGCTGGGCGAGAAAAATTTAAAGTCTTTGAGGAAGGTTGTCGAAGGTGGGATAGAGGTGATTTTCTCTTCCCCAAGCTGCGGTATGACTATAAAGCAGGAGTACGATAGCATCTTGCAAATCCCAGGGGCCTCAATCCTGTCAGAACATCTTAGCGAAATTTCGCAATTTTTACTCCGCCAGCACGAGGAAGGAAAGCTGAATACCCGTTTTAAAAGAATCAGCGACACCTACTATTACCATGCCCCCTGCCATTTGCGGGCTTTGCAGGTGGGCCTGCCAGCCCTGGATCTGCTTTCACTCATTCCCGGCCTCAAAGTGATTGAGCTCCCCGAAGGATGCTGCGGCCTGGCCGGGTCTTACGGATTTAAGCGGGAAAAATATGCCGTGGCCCGGGAAGTGGGGGAGGAAATTTTTCAGGCCCTCCGGAAAAGGAAAGCTAAAGTGGTGATTTCAGATTGTGAAGCCTGCCGGATGCAGATCGGGAGCCAAACCGGCGTAAAAACCTATCATCCCGTGCAAATCCTCCACCAGGCTTACGGAGAATAAACTTTTGGAGATCAGTATTCTCGCCATCTCTTTCGTGAACATAGGCTTTTTAGTCTTGTGGAGGCCCATAGGCCTTGCTTCAGTCCTTATCGATGTATAACCACCGACTTAAGAGCCCTGCCACGGCGGGGGAGAACCGCCAGTCCGGTTCGGAGGGAGGGGCGATACAAACCAATGTATCGTCCCTACCCCTATAGTTATTTCATGGAGTTATCAAGCCTCTGGACTCCGGTTTCCACCAGGGTGACGACTTTTTACGAAACCATCAAGGCTGAAGTCTTTGGTCTAATGTCTGAATCACAGAGGGATCATACCTAAACTTGATATTTAGCCGAAGAATGCTAATATTATAGTGAACGACAAAAGAAAGTTGTCATGAACGTTTCGAAGACTGCCAAAAAATCCCCCTCTTCCCCCCTTAGAAAAGAAAGGCAGAGGGGATTTAAGAGGATGGCTTCGCTTAAGCGGCTGGCAACTTATTTAAGACGTTCCCAATAATACGCAAGGGGAATCAATAAAAGGATATGACCAAGAAGGATTATTACGAAATCCTCGGGGTGCCACGGAATGCCCCGGAGGCCGAGATTAAAAAAGCTTATCGCCAGTTAGCCCTTCAGCATCATCCGGATCGGAATCCAGGGAATAAAGAAGCGGAAGAGATGTTCAAAGAAGCTTCCGAGGCCTATGAGGTTCTCCGCGATCCGGAGAAGAGGGATCTATATGATCGTTATGGCCACGAAGGTATCCGGCGTACCGGATTTTCCGGGTTTACCGGTTTTGAAGATATTTTTACCAGCTTCGGCGACATTTTTGAGGATTTTTTCGGATTTGGCGCGGGGCGCCGCCGGAGTGCCGGTCCCAGGAAGGGGGCTGATTTCCGGTATGATTTAACGATCTCCTTCATGGAGGCAGCGCTGGGCAAAGAGAAGGAGATCGAAATAGAGCGCCCCGAATCCTGCCGCGCCTGTAAAGCAACCGGCATCCAGGCGGGAACGAAAAAAGAGACCTGCGCGGCCTGCCGTGGCAGCGGACAGATTACTCACTCCCAGGGGTTCTTTACCCTGCGCACAACTTGCTCGCGCTGTCGCGGGCAGGGCTTCTTCATTGCCCACCCCTGTTCAGACTGCCGGGGCACCGGCAGAGTCAAGAAATCTAAAAAAATTCCCATCAAGATCCCGCCTGGAGTGGATACGGGGAGTCGTTTAAAGATTTCTGGAGAAGGGGGCGAAGGAGAACGGGGGGGGCGCCCCGGAGACTTTTACGTGGTCTTACACGTGGAACCCCATTCCTTCTTCGAACGCCACGGCGATGATATCCTTTGCCAGATCCCCATCTCTTTCACCCAGGCCGCCCTGGGAGCAGAAATTGAAGTTCCCTCCCTGAACGGTTCCAAGAAACTGACCATTCCCCCGGGCACCCAGAGCAGCCAGGTCATCACCTTGCGTGGCCAAGGTATCCCCCACCTTGATGGATTTGGAAGGGGCGATCAGCATATTCAGGTAGTGGTAAAGGTGCCCACAAAATTGAACAAGCGCCAAAAAGAGATCCTGAAAGAGTTTGCTTCCCTGGAGGGGAAAGGAGACTGATCGTTCCCCTCTTCCATTATTCCAATATCCCAGGTAATTCTTTTGTTTTCGCTCCGGGCTATGTTTTTTGCGCCGCAGGATTTTTTTGTTACCCTTTCAGAAAATCCGGCCTGGCATATTCCGGGTCTGGATAAGTGTAAAATCCTTTTCCCGTCTTGATGCCCAGCTCCTTGCGGTCGATCATATCCTTAAGAGCCTTAGGTGGATGGTCTTTGGGATCTTTAGATTCGTAGTAGTAAGACATTTCGATGTCGTAGACCACGTCCAGCCCCACCATATCCATTATACCGAAAGGCCCTCTGTTCATCGAGGAAAAGACCATCCAGGCCCGATCGATGTCCCGGAAGTCGACAAAACCTCCGGCCCACATGTAAAGGGTTTGTTTTTTAATCGCCCGCCAGACGCTGTTGAAACAAAACCCTAAGATTTCTTTTTTCACAGTCAGGGGAATGCAGCCAATGGAGCGGATAAATTGTTTTGCCGTTTCGATCACCTCCGGGAGAGTTTTTGTGCCGCCCATTAGATCAACGATATTTGTGCCGGTGGCCGGTTGATAGAAGTGCATATTGAGGCATTTTTCCGGCCTCCGGGTTGCGTTTTCGATCCTGGAGATGGGAATGGAAGAACTGTTCGTGGCCAGAATTGCCTTAGAGGGAGCCAGGGAATCGATCTCTGTAAATATTTTTCGCTTCAGCTCCAGGTTTTCCGGCACGACCTCTATCACCAAATCCGCTTCTTGCAAAGCTTCGCCCATATCTTTGGCCAGATTTACCTTTTGCGATGCCCTTTCCCACTCCTCTACAGGCATGGTAGGGCTCTTTCCTAAAAACTTCATCATGCCCCGGATTTTCTGGATGGTCTTCTGAAAAATCTCCTGGTCCTGATCGTAGCCCTTGACAGCATATCCATAATGAGCGGCTTGAATGGCAATTTGCGTTCCCAGTGTCCCCAGGCCAACTACACCAACTTTCTTGATCTGTGTCATAAGCTTCTTCCTCCTCCTTTTATTTTTACCCGAAGGCGATCTCCTCAAGTTTCCCGGCTTCTGGAAAAGTAATTTGAAACCAGGGGCCGATGGATGACCCTCCGGCCATCCGGGGAGGGCAACGGAAGGTTGAGCGTTGTATTCAAGAACGTGCGCATGATATTAAAAGTTGCCCCCCAGAGGATTTCCTCTTCTCCATCCTGGTCATAAACAAAACAGGGAAATTCCCATGGGTCAGGAATCCCGTGGGCAGTTAGAGTTTCCGGAACTTTCAGGGAATAAATGGCGTAGTTATCGGGCCGGAAAAAAGCCTTAAGGGGAATGGACACGATTTTTTCCACTTCCCAGCTTAACTTAGTTTGCCAGGGCTGTTTCACTCTTCCCACGACCGGAAAAATGATCCAGCGGCGTGATTGCAAGCGATAGGGCTGTAAAGGCCCCCAAAATTCTACGTTGAACGGGCTTAAACGGATCTCTTCCCAGCTCTCTCGCAGGGCGTTGCCCAAAAAGAAAAGGATTTTTTCATAGACCGCTTTTCCTCTTTGCCTGGCTCGCTCGCAGGCCAATCCCTTGGCCCACGGGAGAAGCCCCACCTTTAAAATATGTTGGGATATCCTGTCTAGAACCGGATGAATCCCCCCGCCCGGAGCGCAGAGGTCCCCGCCTTGCTGAACCCTCTTAGACCGTTTATTCAGGAGAACAATATACTGACCTGAACGATCCCTGTTTCCCTTCTTTTCCTCAGAAAAATAAAGCGGCAGGAGAACTCCCGCGCCCTCCCAGGGTGTTAGGGAACTCCTCTGTTTTCCGATAAATTCAAGCTGCTCCAGATAGTCCAGGGGCGCTTGGGCCAGGGCTTCGATTACGTGTTTGCGGAATCTTTCTTGATCATACAAGACCGACAGGTCCATGGAAGACAGCATAACGAAAAAGGGGAGGAAAGGCAAGAGAATGCAGAATTAAGGAGTGAGGAACCAGACGACAGAAGTCAGAAGGCAGAAGTCAGAATAAATACTTTCCTTTTGTATTCTGTCTCCTGACTTCTGGCTTTTTTTATTGGTAGCAGAGTTCAAAGGCGTTGCGAATAACTTCAATCCGCGGGGCGGGAGGGATGAGTTCCACGGCCACGACGTCAAACCTGGCCGGAACGTGGTGAAGATTTTTTTGATTAAGATAGGTCAGGGCTACTTTAGAAAGCTGGCGCTGCTTCCTTTCATTCACCGCAGCCGCCGGCCCTCCGAAATCTTTTGTGGCCCGGGTTTTTACCTCGATGAAGACCAGGGTGTTTTTATCCCGGGCGATGACGTCGATCTCTCCCAGGCGGCATTTAAAATTCCGCTCCAGGATCCTGTATTTCAAAGCCTTGAGCTGGGTCAGGGCCAGTTCTTCACCCTTTTTGCCGAGAGAGAGTCGCTCTTGGGTCATAGGCGAGAGAGCTGATAGATCGGCTTGAAAGATTGCCGGTGGATAGGACAGCAGCCATGCTGGAGAATGGCCTGCAGGTGTTCTTTTGTCCCGTAACCCTTGTGCCGGGCAAAATTATACTGGGGGTACTCCTTATGGTAACCCAGCATCAGGCGGTCACGGGTAACCTTGGCCACGATCGAGGCTGCCGCGATGGACTGGCAGCGCTGGTCTCCTTTAGGAATCGCCCGTTGGGCCAGCGGAAGGTTTATAGAATGGATGCCGTCGATCAAAAGAAAATCGGGAGAAAGCTGAAGGTTTTCCACAGCCAGCTCCATGGCTTTCAAGGAGGCCTGGAGTATGTTCAGGCGGTCAATATCCTTAACCCCAATGATCCCGACCCCAACCGCCGCTCCCTGTTTAAGAATTAGCGGATAAATTTTTTTCCTCTGTTCGGCGGAAAGCCTCTTGGAATCATCGATGCCCTGCAGGATTCCGGCGGAGGAGAGAACCACGGCCGCAGCCACTACCGGGCCGGCTAAGGGACCTCTTCCGGCTTCATCCACCCCGGCGATGACCCGATACCCCTGGGAACGAACCTCTTCCTCAAAAGGCTCCACTCAACTCCCCGCTTAATTGGCTCTCAGTTCCTTGATCCTGGCGGCCTTTCCTTTAAGCTGCCTCAGGTAATAGAGTTTTGCCCGGCGGACCTTTCCTCGTTGCACCACCTCGACGCGGTCGATGGCCGGAGAATGAGTCGGGAAAATCCGCTCTACCCCTATGCCGTAAGAAACCTTGCGCACGGTGAAGCTGGACCGGCTGGCTCCCCGCCGTTTGCGGATGACCGTGCCCTCAAATACCTGGATCCGTTCTTTTTCGCCCTCTTTGATCTTCACGTGGACTTTGACCGTATCCCCGGGGCGAAAATCGGGGAGGTCCGTGCGCATTTGTTCTTTTTCCAATTGTTCCAGAGCTCTCATGACAACCTCCAAATGTCTCGATCTATTTATAACGATTCACCGCAGAGACCGCTGAGGACGCCTCGGCGGTCTCTGCGCGATCCGCGGTAAAAGTTTTCCTCGCGCTTTTTATCCGCCGGCCATTCCTTCCTGGGTTTGCAGCTCCCGCAAAAAAGCCCGGTCTTCATCAGAAAGTTGGGCCCGCTCCAGAAGATCGGGCCGCCGCTGAAAAGTCCGTCTTAAAGATTCTCTCCGCCTCCAGCGGGAAATCTGGGCGTGATTTCCGGAGAGCAGCACCTCTGGCACAGCCATTTCCCGAAAGACCGGCGGCCGGGTGTATTGGGGATATTCTAAAAGCCCATGGGCAAAGGAATCTTCCTCAACGGATTGCGCACATCCCAAAAAGCCCGGGATATACCGGCTGAGCGCATCAATGAATACCAGCGCCGGAATTTCCCCGCCGGTGAGAACGTAATCTCCGATGGAAATCTCCCGATCCGCCCCGGTCAAATGGACCCGTTCGTCAAGACCCTCATAACGCCCGCAAATAAGAACAAAATGTTTTTGCCCGCTCATCTCCCTGGCCATTTGCTGATCAAAGCGCTTCCCCTGAGGCGTAAGGAGGACCGATAGGGCGTCGGGGTCTTCCGCTTTTACCTCTTCCACTGCGCTTATGATCGGCTCGGGTTTCATGACCATCCCGGACCCGCCCCCGTATGGATAATCATCGGTCATCCGGTGTTTGTCCTTAGCGTAGTCGCGCAAATTTTTTACCCGAACCTGGATTAAGCTCTTATCAATGGCCTTTTTCAGCAGGCTCTCGGCCAAAGGGGAGGTAAAAAACCCCGGGAATATGGTCAGAACGTCAAAGATCATCTTCAGGCAACAATCCCTCAAGCGGCCGGATCACCATCGTTTTGCCCTGAAGGTCCACACGGACCACCACTTCGTCCGTAGCCGGGAGCAGATATTCCTGGTGATCCTTGCGGACAACGAATACATCATTACTCCCTGTGGGCAGGATCTCTTCCAGCGTCCCTAAGAAAACCCCCTTTTCCGTCTGCACTTCAAGGCCGATGAGTTGATACCAATAAAACTCACCTTCGGGAAGGGCTGGTAAGGTTTCTTTGGCCACGTAAACCGAACATCCCACCAGTTCCTCGGCTTCTTCGATCCGCCGCACTTCCCTAAAAGATAGAATAGTCGTTTGCCGGTGGGCCCTGGAAGAAGCAACGGTCAGAGACTTGTTCATTCCCTGTTTGTTCTTAAAATATACAACGCTTCCGGCAGGGAAGGCGGTCGTTTCCCCTCCCGCAGAAGAAACCCGCACCTGGCCTTTGATCCCCTGAGTCTTGACAACCTGACCGACAAAGAGCAGCGCATCTCCCGTGGCTGGGGTCACTCAATAATCTCCAGATTAGCCCTTTTACGGATCTTCGTCGAAGCCGCGCTTAAAATCGTCCGCATGGCCCGCGCAGTCCTTCCTTGTTTTCCGATTACCTTACCCAGGTCGTCCTTGGCAACTTTTAGTTCGATCACCGAGGTTTGTTCTCCTTCCACCACCGAAACTTCTACGGCTTCAGGATGATCTACCAGGGCTTTGGCGATGTACGAGATCAAGTCCTTCATCTCCATGGAACTCCGCCCCCTTTCTCCGTGAGAAATAACCTTTGGTCAACACCCCGCCAGTCACATTAGCGAAGGGCCAATTTACCTGGGCGATTACAGAAAAAATTTATGCCGGGGGTAGGCCCGCAGTGCTTGCCGCCACCGACGATCCTTTCCCGCCGCTTATCAAACCCGCCTTCTTCAAAAGACTCTTTACCGTATTGGTGGGATGAGCGCCCTTTTTCAACCAAGAAGCGATCCTCTCCTGATTCAGATTAATTGCGGGGGGATTGTGATTCGGATCGTAGGTTCCCACCACCTCGATGAATCTCCCGTCCCGGGGGAAACGCGAGTCAGCCACCACCAGCCGGTAAAAAGGTTTTTTCTTAGCACCCATGCGCGTCAATCTAATCGTTACGGCCATGTTGTTCTTTTTTAACCTCCTTAAGATACACTTTTTAACTCAAAATTAGATATTTTATCTCTGCGGAATAAAGTTTTAATTTCCTCCCTGCGCTCTCGGCAGTGCAGGATATATTCTTTGATCAGGAAAAGAGCCCTCTGGCTATCCCGCGCATCCCGCCCCGTTTGAATTGCCGCAGCATCTTTTTGGTCTGCAGATACTGTTTGAGCAATTGATTCACATCTTGAACTGTAGTCCCGCTGCCCTTGGCGATGCGCAGGCGCCGGCTGCCGTTCAGAATCTCCGGCGACCGCCGTTCATCTTTGGTCATGGAGTTGATGATCGCTTCCACTTTGACCAGTTCTTTCTCGCTTCCCTGAAGGTCTTTGGGCAGTTTGAGACGGCCCATCCCAGGAATCATGGACAAGATTTGCTCCATGGAGCCCATTTTTTTAATCTGCTGTAATTGCTCCCGGAAATCTTCCAGGGTGAAAGTGTCCTTGAGGAGCTTTTTCTCTAATTCCTGGGCCTTTTGCGTGTCGACGGTCTCTTGGGCTTTCTCGATCAGGGAGAGAACATCGCCCATGCCCAGGATGCGCGAGGCCATCCGATCAGGGTGAAAAACCTCCAGAGCATCCAGCTTTTCTCCCACGCCGATGAATTTTATGGGTTTACCGGTAACGGCCTTGATCGACAGAGCTGCCCCACCCCGGGCATCCCCGTCAAGCTTGGTGAGGATCACCCCGTGGATGTCTAAGGCCTCGTTAAATTTTTGGGCTACATTGACCGCATCCTGACCTGTCATGGCATCGGCAACCAGCAGGACTTCCCGGGGGAGGAGCGCCCTTTGAATCTCCTTTAATTCCTCCATTAGGGCCTCATCGATGTGCAAACGTCCGGCTGTGTCGATGAGCAAAACATCCCCGTTTTCCGCTTCTGCCCAGCGAAGACCTTTCTGACAGATCATCAGAGGTTTTTCCTGGGGGTTGGAGTTAAAAACCGGAATACCCATCTGTTCGCCCAATTTCTGCAACTGCTCGATGGCCGCCGGTCTGCGTACATCCGCCGGAATTAGGTGCGGCCGGCGCCCTTTCCCTTTCAGGAACCTGCCTAATTTAGCCACGGTCGTGGTCTTACCCGAGCCTTGCAGGCCTACCAGCATAATGGGAATGGGGGGCTTGTAAGAAAGATTGAGTCCGTTGCTGGCCCCGCCCATGAGAGAAATGAGTTCTTCATGAACGATTTTAACCACCTGCTGAGCAGGGGTGAGGCTTTCTAATACTTCCTTACCAATGGCCCGAGACCGTATCCGCTCCATGAAATCTTTGACTACCTTAAAATTCACGTCAGCTTCCAGGAGAGCCAGGCGTACCTCTTTCATGGCCTCGTTTATGTTTTGCTCGCTGAGTTTTCCGTGCCCCCGGAGCTTCTTAAAGACTGAACTCAGTTTGTTGGTCAAGGAGTCAAACATGGCCGCTTTCTTCTCTCGTTTATAAGAAACCTAAATGTATTAGAGTAATGGATAATCAATTAATGGTCAAGAATAACATACCTATATGGGTTTGCAAAGTAAAAAAGTCCCCGGGCCAACGCAGAGGCGATCAATAACCATGGGGTTCCCCAAAAGACAGGGAGGCATGCAAATAATTAATTCATTTGCGACCAGGTCACCAGCCCATACTTGGGCAAAAAATCTGACCTATATCAAAGAAAGAGTAAAAACGGGGGAAAACAGATAAAACAGATGTCCTCTGATGATAATCGTGAAGAGGATTCAGACTAAAAAGGTTTCTGCAAATACAAAAAAGGTTTAAGGTATTTTTAAAAGACTGCCGAAAAGATGTTTGAAAAGAGCAACCAAATCGGTTCCGTTGAATCAATCAGATGCCTGAGAAAAGAAAAAAACAACCCTGTTTCAGCGATAAAGAAATTTTTTCAGATCCATTCCCAGATATGGAAAAAATTTACCATATCCTTGATAATACCCCGGATGTGAGGTTTGAACGGGTGCTTGCTCTGAAAAAGTTAATTGAGACTGGCCGGTATCATGTTTCCAATGATGTCCTGGCAGAAAAAATGATCAAAGAATCCCTCCTGGAGCTGAAAAAATAATCTCATTCTTTCCCAAATCCTATCCCCCGAGCCACGATATAAGCTGTGTTTAACAACAACATGAGTCAAGTGGAAAAGCCCATTATTGAATTTATTCAAAAGTGAAGGGGGGGAAAGCGGAGTTTGGTGTTGCATCCCTTTCTTCAGATATGGTATAGAAAATTAAAAATGGAACGGGAAGAATCCGGGCAGTAAAATAATCGAAACGCCTTGAAGATCAAGCCGTTTTTTGCCCAAAGAGAGGAGAGAGTATTCTGGGTAAGCCTAATAATCTTCCTTCTTCAAAAAAAAACCATTTTCTGCCTGAGCCAGAAAAATTTTTAAATGCTTTCATAGACAGGTATCGGTATTCCACCCTGGGGACCTTCGTGAAAGGGATCATACATAATCTGAATGGATCCATCCAGATTTTATCCATGCAGATGGAGCTGCTTCAGAGGATGCTGGCCAATGAGGGGGAAAAAATCCAACCAAACATTCAGGAACAGATGGAACAATGTCTGGAGCAAATCGATAAATTTAAGGCGACGGTTGAATTGTTAATGCAAAAGGGAATCCATGAGGATCAGGATACATCCCAAATGATCCAGCTCAATGACTTGTTAGAAGAAGAGATCTCCCTGCTGAGGAATAATCTATTTTTTAAACACCAGGTTCGTGTGAAGAAAATGTTTTCTTTCCCCTTACCCCCTTTAAAGGGATATTACGTGGATTTCAGTCAAGGACTTTTCAACCTAATCCAGAATGCCCTTGAAGCAATGGAACATTCCAGCCGCAAAGAACTAATCCTGATGACCGAAAAAAAAGACAAGGCCGTAATGGTTACTATCAAAGACAGCGGATGCGGATTTACCGAGGATGTAAAACCCCACCTTTTTCAACCGTTTTTTACCAATAAAGGAGGGAAACATTCAGGCTTGGGCCTGTTTATTGCTCGGGAAATCCTGGGTCGCTATGGAGCTTCTTTCAATTATTCCTCGCAAAAAGGAGAAACCATTTTTGCAGTCAGCTTCCCGTTAGGACCAAAAAAAATTCCCGGACAATGACGAGTGGGGCGAAAGATCTAAGGCCATGAATTATTTTTTCGCGGGATTATCTGCCGCCTACATCTTCACAATCTTTTTTTTAGCTGATTCCTCGGCGGTAAAGCAAATTAGCGTTTTTAATCCCATGAGCCTTCTGCATATTCCTTTGTATGGTATTTTGACCGTTCTTCTGATCCTGGCTTTAAAGCCCGGCCAAAAAAATAATTTCAAATCCCGATACGCTCTGGCCGCCCTAATAGCGCTCGGGGTGGCCATTTTTGATGAGTTCCATCAGTCCTTCATCCCTACCCGGGAGGCTTCAGGGGCGGATATCCTGCTCGACGTCATTGGCGTCTTTTTAGCCTTAACTATTAGCCATTTTTTCTTGGACGGGCGCTTTAAAGGAAAAAAATTTAAATTGACATCTCTTCCTAAAGTGAAGGGAAATTAGTCCGAAAGGAAGCTTTATGAAAAAAAGTTGCTGTCT
>JASEHN010000541.1 GCA_030018715.1 Thermodesulfobacteriota bacterium
CCAATCTTTTTCCCGCCGGTGCTCCCTCTTTCATCCCCCTCCCGTCCGGGCTTCGCCTATAAGTGTGAATTATTTATTAAACAGTGAAGGTGGGCAAACCGTTGAAGGGCCGTTGCATCCAGCTTCATTATGTGTTAATTTTATTGGCGTTTAGCAGGAGTGGCTCTTATGAAAGCCCCTAAAAAATGATTTCTGGGGAAACAAAAAAACAGGAGGCGCCGATGGTAGGAATTACGAGTTATGGAGCATACATTCCCAAGTATCGGTTGGGACGTGATGTCATAGCCAAAGCCTGGGGACCCCGGTTCATCTCCGGGGAACGCTCCGTGGCTAACCATGATGAAGACAGCCTGACCATGGGGGTGGAGGCGGCCTTAAACTGCCTTAAGGGGATTGATCCTAAGTCGGTAGATGGGTTGATCTTCGCCTCCACCACATCTCCTTACTTAGAGAAACAGGCTTCAACTCTGATCGCCACAGCCGTGGACCTCCCCGCGGAGATCTTTACGGCGGACCATCTCTCCTCTGTTCGGGCGGGAACGGCCGCTTTGAAATCGGCCATAGATGCGGTCAAAAGCGGGAGCGCCAAAAATATATTGGTGACAGCGGCAGACACCCGCCGGGGCGAACCCGGCTCGGACTCCGAGCAGCTCTTCGGAGATGGGGCGGCCGCAGTGATGGTCGGCTCCACGGCCGTGGCGGCTTCCATAGAGGGGGTCTATTCCCTTTCCGAGGAATTTATGGATACCTGGCGGAAACAGGATGATGCCTTTCTGCAAAAAGGGGATGCCGCCTTCGTGCAGGCTTACGGTTATGCCCGGATCACCAAGAATTGTGTCGAGGGCATCCTCAAAAAATATGAGATGAAAACCTCGGATATTTCTCAGTTTGTTCTCTCCGCTGCGGATAGTCGAAGTTACAGCCGGGTGGTGAAGAGTCTGAATCTTCCTGCGGGGTCTTTCATGGAGGACCCGCTGTTGACCGTTGTAGGGGACACGGGAACGGCAGCGCCTTTGATGCTCCTGGCAGCCGCCCTGGAAAAGGCCAAGCCGGGTGAGCGTATTCTTCTTTGCAGTTACGGGGCGGGGAACAGCGATGCTTTTATCTTCCAGGTTACGCCGGAAGTGGAACGGTTGAGGGAGGGGCCGGGGGTGGCTGGTTACCTGGCTTCCAAGAAGCCCTTAACCAATTACGAGAGGTTTCTCAAATTTCAAGGCGCCCTTCCCGAAGATCCCCTGGCACCCTATTCTTCCTGGGCGTTGCTCTGGAAAGAAAAGAAACAAAACCTGCAGCTCTATGGCACCCGTTGTAAGAAGTGCGGCACATTTGCCTACCCGAGGCGCAGGGTTTGTCAGAAATGTAACGCCAAGGATGATTATCAGGACGCCCGGCTTCCCCGAACAGGAAAGGTTTACACTTTTGCCAAAGACCACCTTTACCCCAGTCTTGATCCTCCCACTGTTATGGTCGTGGTGGACATGGATGGAGGTGGTCGATTTTACGGACAGTTGACAGATAATGACCCGGCACAGGTTAAAATCGGCATGCCCGTGGAGATGACCTTTCGCCGCTTCCACCAGGGGGGTGGGTTTTATAACTATTTTTGGAAGCTTCGTCCAATAGATTGAAGAAGGGAGGTAAGAATGAGTATTAAAGACAGGGTGGCCATCATCGGCGTAGGGTCAACAAAGTTTGGCGAAAATTTTGAAATGACTTACCAGGATATGGCCCTGGAAGCGGTGTACGAAGCATATGCCGACGCCGGTTTGGAAACAAAAGATATGGATGCGGCCTGGCTGGGAACCCTTTCTCCAGGGCTTACCGGCCTGGAAGGAGATGCCGGAGCTTCTCTGGCCGAGCCCTTGAACTTCTATCCCCGCCCGGTGACCCGCGTCTCGGCCTATTGTTGCTCGGGCATGGAGGCGGTTAGGAATGCGGCTTTTGGCGTGGCCTCGGGGGAATACAAGATGGTCCTGGCTGTGGGCGTGGAAAAAATGCGCGAGGTTCCGCCCCGGGGGAGTTTAGTGGCCCGGCACATCCACGAGACCCATCCGGTCATCTCCAAAGGAAGGACGGCCCCGGGGATTTTTGCCCCCATTGCCACCCGCTATTTTCACCAGTACGGATACGGCAAAGAGACGTTGGCCAAAGTGGCCGTGAAGAATCACTACAATGGGTCATTGAATCCCAAGGCCCATTTCCGCTCTCCCATCACCGAAGATACAGTCTTAAAAGCCCCCATGGTGGTGGACCCTCTTGGCCTTTTCGACTGCTGTCCAACAACAGACGGGGCAGCCGCAGCCATCCTGACTACGCCTGAAATTGCCCGAGACCTGAAGAAAGAATACATCCTGATCAAAGGAATGGGCCTGGCCGTTACCTACGGTTACTTCAGCATGGCTTTCCAGGAGGACAATGATTTTTTGGGCTTCAAATCCACTCGTGAGGCTGCGGCCATGGCTTACCGCCAGGCCGGCATAAAAGATCCCCGGAAAGAGATCCACGTGGCCGAGGTGCACGACTGTTTCACCATAACAGAGCTGGTGAATTACGAAGACCTGGGATTTTGCGGCCGGGGCGAAGGAGGAAAACTAATTGCTGACGGGATAACGGCGCTGAACAGAGAACTGCCGGTTAATACCAGCGGAGGACTGAAATCTTGCGGCCACCCGGTAGGCGCCACAGGGGTTCGCATGGTGGCGGACGTGGTCAACCAACTGCGGGGACGAAGTGGAAAGCGCCAGGTAAAGAAGGCCGACATCGGCCTTACCCACACTCTGGGAGGGCCGGGGTCAATTGCCTGTGTCTTCGTCCTGGGACGGCCGTAAAAAAAACTCACCGCAGGGAGCGCTGAGAACGCAGAGAAAAAAACTTTTAAATTAGCCACAGAGGGCACAGAGATCACAGAGTTTTAAACCAATGATTAA
>JASEHN010000542.1 GCA_030018715.1 Thermodesulfobacteriota bacterium
GTCTCCTGCTGGAAAGAGTCCATCTCCCTATATTGGGATGATAGTTTGATTTCCCCCCAGGCCATCCATTCGGCAATATGCTGCTCGGCCTGATGCAGGCCGGGGATGCTCGGTGTTGCAATGAGCAAAATATTTTGATAGGTGCGGGTGTCCACAGGAGATGAATGAGTGCGCAAGAATTCCACAGCCTTGGGATTCGGTGGATCGCCTGCGCTTCCCGCATAGTCAGCTCCCAGAACCACCAGGCGGAATTGACCGTCATCTTCAACATCCGCCGGGGAAGGGGGCAGCTTGTGCACGATAACCCCTTCTTCAATGCCCTCGTATAAAGGTGGGCATTTTTTTGCCGCCAATTCATCGAATTTGCTCCTGGCGTGTTTCATGGCCTGCCTTTTGTAAGAATCGTGCAACTGGTTAAGGTTTGGTTTAGGCCCAAGCCGCCAGAATTTGGGAACATCGGTTCCTGCCTCGGTGGCCTCGCATTCTTCCAGATACCAGGAAGCCTTTGCCCAGGTCTTTAATCCATTATTGAGCACAGCGGGCATGTCGCAGGTCGCTCCTAACAACCAGCGCAGATCACTCAATTCCGCTTGCTCCCCAATCGGCTGGGAATAGATAAAGGAACCGATACAAGCCGCTTCGATTTCCCGGCCGGTTAAAGTGGCGGCTTCTGCCTTTTGTGCTTCGAGAGCGCGGGGAAGCTCGGTTTTTAAATTTGCCGGCCATTGCGGGTTTCTCGCTCGATCCGAGTCTTTGGCGTTCTCCGCCAGTTTTTGCAGGGCTTCGCTCAATCCATCTTGCGCGGGTGCGGGTAAAAAAACCTGCGGGCCAATCAATGGGGAATCATCCCAGCCCTCGGCATCCCGCAAGGCCATGGCAAAGGTCTGAAGAACGCCTCTCGTTCTTTGAAACTGATCAAGGTCCGTCCATTTCCCGAAGAACCGGTCCAAAAGATCAGGGTGGAAGGGATAGGATTTTTTCAGCCGCTCTTCCGCGTCAGGCATCTTCGCTCGAATCCTGTCTACCGATTCTAATCGATGCCAAAACGCCAGGATATGCTTATGCCGATCCGTTTCATTTTCCGGGTATTTTTCAAAGAGCCGCCGGCGGAGCAACTCGCCTAAGTCATCCTTTTCCACGGGGGACTGGATGGATGCTTGCCGGTTCAAACCGCTGTTGCAAGCCGTAAGGATTGCCTTGCCGACCTCATCGTTCTTAGCCGGTTCCGTTGCCAGTAAGGATACGACCAGACAGGAACGCCGGGAAGATTCCACGGCCTGCGCGAGTTTTTGGAAAAAGTTCTTCAACCGGTCGTTCCAGACCGGCCCCCGATCCCTTCGCTCCCCGGCAGGATCAGGAGAAGCCGCATCATGCGCCCACATCAGGAATTCGTCAATGAGGATCAAAGCCCCCTGCCCCGATGCCTCAACCCCATTCAGGATTTTTGTCCATAGCAGTTCTGAAGGCGGCGTATCAAAATCCGGCTGATTCTCATCCCGCTGAAGGATATCCAGCCCCTTTTGTCCAAGGAGTTGCCAGGCAATTAAATTCCAGGGCATCCGAAATTGACGGATTTCTCCATCGGGAGATTTTACCTCTCCGCCCACCTTCCAATCCACCTTGTCGAAAGAAACGACGGCCAGCCGGGCCATGGGTGGATTTTTGAGCTGGGCTTCATTCAGAATCATACCCACGGATGTCTGCTTTTTGGGCAACTTTTCCCCCAGGGTGGTCAGGTAATACAGCGCGGTCAAAGCATGGGTTTTGCCGCCGCCAAAGGTCTGCGCAATATTGATAATGGATTCCCCGCCCCCAGCTTCCGCCAGCCTGCGGAGGACAACTTTGCATAGCCCCCTCAAATTCTGCGTAGCATAAGTGGTGGCAAAGAATTGTTCCGGATCGCAATAATACGGTTTCGCCATCGGTCCTCCATTTATGACCTTTTGTAGATCAATGGCGAAATCACTGGAAGTATGCTTGCGCTCCCGAATCTCCTGCCTGAGAATGCAGGTCTTTTTCCATGGCAGAATCACAGAAGTTTTGCTCATGAAATCTCCTTAGCGGAACCTCCCTCTCCACCGTTGGGGGAGAGGGCTGGGGTGAGGGTGTGATACTAATTTTCGGCCTTTTTTTCTTTCCCATACTCAAAAAGCGGCCCTTCCCGGACGACATTCTCCGCAACCACCGTCCTGTGATTCATTTTAAGCTGAGTCGCCAGGGCTTCTACCAGACGCCTCTCCGTATCCCTTTCATCCCGAACGGCCAGCTCGCGCACTGCCTGGAGCAGAGGGCCGAAAGCTCGTTCGCTCGATAAACCCCAACCGTTAAATGCCCGCTGAACTTCGCCTGTGCGGTTTTGATAAAAAAGGAACATCAAGCGGTGCAGACGATCAATCAAAGGAGCAGGGTTTCCCCCCCGTGTCTCCCCAAGACGCTCATCCTTCACCCGCTCGGACCAATCCAAGAGACGATATTCGTTTCCTTTCGTCTCGCCCCCGTTCTCCTCTTCCATTTCGGAATTTTCTTTGGTAGGCCGTCCCCTTTTGGATTTGCCGCCCTGTTCGATGATGTTCCACACCAACTTCAGTTCCGTCTCGTTCTTGCCGCAGGCGTTCGCATAAAGGATACAGGCCCCGGCGGGCGCAGGTTCAAGGTCGAAATAAGCTCGGTGAAGGAGATAATATTGCGTTACAGGGTCGAGCTCAATCGCCTCGCCTCGCCCCTGCGTTTCACGCTGTACATCCCTGAACCCCGGCAGTTCGCCCAGAGAAAATTGCAGCACGAGCTTGCGAACTTCTTTCAAGAATTCCGGAACGGTCATTACCCCGCCTTCTTGCTTCTTCACGAAAGGATGGGCGCTATAGGCTTCCAAGGCCGGCCCCAAAGCCGCCCAGATGAAGTCCGGCCCTCGAATC
>JASEHN010000543.1 GCA_030018715.1 Thermodesulfobacteriota bacterium
GATATTCCGGGTGGAATTTTGATAGGTAAGCTCGGAAAGATTGGACCAAAGATCATTGTCGCCGGTAAAGTCGTCTCCGAACCACCAGAACCAATCACTCCCTTCGGCAATGTAGATCTCTTCCCAGGCCAGTTGCCTTGTATCCTCCGGGAAATCATGCCCCTTCCCCAGCGTTTTCTGGAGGAAATCGCGCGTTCTGCGCAGGCAGTCCCAGGCCTGATTTTCCTCCGGAGAGCCGATCCAGATCCGGAAATTCTGTTCGATCCAAGATCCGCTATGGAGGAAATTTAGGGTTTCCCGCGGGGGATGGGCTTTTAGAAAATCGTTTATTCTCACGGTTTGAAAAGCCGGATCGCCGGACAACTTCTCGTAAAGCCCGCGTAAAAATTCACGCCCGCCATCCGCATAATATTCCCAGGCGTTTTCTCCATCGAGGGCGATTAGAACCAGGCGGCCATTGTCTTCGGGAAACGATCTCTGAATGTTCTTTAAATGGGTCAAGAGGTCTTTCACCGAGGACCGGGGGTCATTTTTGGAATAGGTAAAGCCGATGAGGTCGGAAAGATTTCGGTCGCGGAATACCATGTTAACTTCAGCATCCTGATATTTAACCCGGTAGGGTTGATAGAGACGGTGACGTTCTACCTGGCCGGACAAAGATTTAAACAGAACTCCCTCATCAGAGGCCATCCAGCTAATTCCGGCTTGATGGACAAGAGGAACCAATTCAGGGCATACTGAACCTTCAGAGGGCCACATCCCCGCGGGTTTGTTTCCAAAGAGCTTATGATAATAAGCCACGGCTTTTTGAATTTGCGCCCGGGCATCTTCAGGGTGGGAAAAAGAACCCGGCAGGGGTACACGGGGCATGGCCCGGGAAGCGGTTGTCCAATCGATCAGCAAAGGCAGGATGGGGTGGTAGAAAGGGCTGGTGGTTATCTCCACCTGCCCTCTAAATTGCAGGGATTGATAGAGCGGAATGACTTCCCGGATGATTTCCGCCTGGGCTTGCAGAAGAACGGTTTTGTCCGATTCCGAAAAAACCCTTCCTTTTTGCAGAAGTTCCCGGACGCTCCCTTTCTTTTCCCGGGCCCGGTGCCCGAACCAGGTAAGGTTAAACCAGACCTGGAGGTCGCGGAAGTCCTGGGCAGTAAATTGATGGAGAAGGTCGTCCCAGCGGTATTCGGGAATTTTCATTCCCCTTTTTTTAAGAAGGGCCCAGTAAGCCGGGTAGGGCTTAACCATCGTCTCCCAGTTGCACAGGAAAAAATTAGCCAGGATAAATTTTTTTCCATCCGGTGAGAGGTCTTCGGCGGGTTTCCGGGTGTGTTCCAAAAAAATATCCCTGGCTTCTCCCCGGGCATATTCGTCCAATTGGCGAAGCAGGGAAGGGACCAGGTTGAAGGTTTGCCGGATTGCTGGATATTCCTGCAGCAGGGAGATCATGTCGTAATAGCCTTTGCAAGCATGCAGGCGTACCCAGGGAAGGGAGTATTCGCCGCTCAAAGGGTCCCGATAATAAGGTTGATGCATGTGCCAGAAAAAAGCTATGTTAAGCATGTCAATAATATCGGCTGTTTCGCCAAATTTTTAAATTTGCCACAGAGGGCACAGAGATTACAGAGTTTTTAAGACCATAAATAAAAGTAACGGATAAATGACAAGTGGCTAAAGTGCCTAAAGTTGAAAAAGGAAATTCCTATGCATTAATCAATTATAACAAATCCTTTTTCGTAAACAAGCGATCCCTTGGCTTTTAATTTTCCACTTACCTTGTTCTTTCGTCCCTCGTCCATCGTCTCTCGTCTATCTTCCCTCTTCTCATCTCCCCCCACCTGTGATATTTTACGATATAAAATAATCGGCGGAGGAAAGGGCATGGAAGTTTCCGATTATGACCTGGTGATTGTCGGGGGCGGGCCTGCGGGGCTTACTGCGGGCCTCTATGCCGCCCGGGCCAAACTGCGCACTTTGCTGGTCGAGAAGCTTGCTCCCGGGGGCCAGGCGGCAACCACCTTTATGATCGAAAATTACCCGGGTTTTCTGGAAGGAATCCCGGGGTCGGAATTGACCCAGGCCATGGAGGGTCAAGCCAAAAGATTTGGGCTTAAGATTGTTAGCGGAGATGTCGATCATTTGTCGCCAAATGGGCAAAGCTGGGAAGTTGGTTGGGAAGAGAGAAAATTACTCGCTAAATCCGTGATTGTGGCCACAGGGGTGGAGTCCGTAAAATTAGGAATACCCGGAGAGGAAGAGTTGAAAGGAAGGGGAGTTTCCTATTGCGCCACCTGCGACGGCCCTTTCTTCCGCGACCAGGACGTCGCCGTGGTCGGCGGAGGGGATTCTGCGGTGGACGAAGCTTTATACTTGACGCGCTTCGCCAGGCGGGTTTACATCATTCACCGGCGCAACGCTCTGCGGGCGGTGAAGGTCCTGCAGGAGCGGGCGTTCCAGAACGACAAGATCGAAATTATCTGGGACACCGTGGTCGTGAAAGTTTTGGGCCAGACCGGGGTCGAGGGATTGGACCTGAAAAACCTGAAAACCCAGGCGATGCAATCTTTGAATGTTAACGGAGTTTTTTTCTACGTGGGCCTGCGGCCTCTCACGGAATTTCTCAAAGGTCACGTAAAACTGGACAACCTGGGCTATGTGCTCACTGATGAAAATATGGCCGCCTCGGCTGCCGGCATCTTTGCCGCAGGCGATGTTCGCCGGAAACTTTTACGGCAGGTGGCCACGGCCGTAGGCGACGGAGCCACGGCGGCCTTTGCCGCAGAGCATTACCTGGAATCATTAGCGCGCTGAAATAATTAGTTTCATCTCCAAATTAGTTGATCAAATTTTTAATGAACGCCTGCCAAGGGCCCGGAAGGAAAGGCAGATTGCGCCGCAAGCATCGGCGGGATA
>JASEHN010000544.1 GCA_030018715.1 Thermodesulfobacteriota bacterium
AGGCGTGAATGGTGAGCAGTGAGGGGTGAGTAGTAAAAGGTGAGTTGTGAGTTGAAAAGACCTTTTTAGGAGCAAAAAATAAAAGAAAAGGAGGACTTTTTATGAAGAGAGGATTTTGTTTGATTCTTATTCTGCCGGCTTTGCTATTTGGTTTTGGGCTGGCCTTTGCCGGGCCCAAGGACACCCTGGTCATTGCCCAGGGTGTTGACCCCACGACCATGGACCCTCATAACCACATGGAAACCCCGGCCTGGAATGTTCACATCCAGCTTTTTGACACTCTCCTGCAGAGAACTGCGGAGATTAAGAGGGAGAACCTTCTGGCGGAATCGCACCGGCTGGTCAACGAGAAGACCTGGGAATTCAAGATCCGCAAAGGCGTAAAATTTCATAATGGGGAAGACCTCAAAGCAGAAAACTTCAAATTTACCTTCGAGCGCATGGCCGACCCCAAACAGAAACTTAGACAAACCGTCTTTCAGGGGGTTATCGAGCGGGTAGAGGTTATGGATGATTACACCTTCCGCATCATCACCAAAGATCCATACCCGGTTATGGAGGCTATGTTGTGCATTTACGGCCAACCGCTTCCAATTAAATACTTTCAGGAGAAGGGGCCGGCCCACTTTGCCCTGAATCCGATCGGAACAGGGCCTTACAAATTTGTCCGCTGGATAAAAGACGACCACATCCTTCTGGAGGCCAATGAACAGTACTTCCGGGGAGCACCCAAGGTCAAAAAGATAATGCTTCGCCCCATTCCCGAGGCCACAACCCGCGTAGCCGCGTTGCAGACCCAGGAAGCGGATATTGTCGTCAACATCCCGCCCCATCTTATGCGCCTGATGGACTGGAAAGGCCGCTCCTTTGTTTCCAAAGTTCCCAGCGTGCGGGTCATTTTCATGGCTTTTGATACGACCAAGGGTGGGCCGGTGGCCGACAAAAGAGTGCGCCAGGCCATTGCCATGGGAGTTGACGTGAAGACCAATATTAAAAAGGTCCTCGAAGGAAACGGCGTCCAATTGGGATCTCCATTTACCGACAAACATTTCGGCTACGACCCAGCGATCAAACCTTATGAGTACAATCCGGAAAAAGCCAAGCAGCTCCTGGCCGAGGCCGGCTATGCCAAAGGGTTTGATTTTGTCCTGCATTCCCCAAGCGGACGGTACTTGAACGATAAGGAAATGGCTGAAGCGGCAGCCGGAGATCTGCGAAAGATCGGCATCAACGCCACTGTCAAAACTTATGAGTGGGGAACCTACATGAACATGATGTATAGCCATAACGCTTCCCCGGCTTATCTCTTGGGTTGGGGAAACACCAGCTTTGACGCTGATTTCACCATTTCCCCATTAATGCGCACAGGGAAATTGCTTTGCAATGTTTCCTTTCCCCAGCTCGACACCTTAATCGATCAGGGAATTTCCACAATGGATCAGAAAAAGCGCCAGCAGATTTACTCCGATGCCGCCAAGGTGATCAAAGAGGAAATTCCTTGGGCCTGGACTTATCAGCAGATCGACATTTACGGGGTGAATGAACGGGTGAACTGGAAGGCCCGTACCGACGAGCGCCTGGTAGGGTTCGACATGTCCTTCAAAAAATAAGCTGAGTCTTTCACCGAAATGAAGGGCCGGAGGGACGGTCATCTTTTCCCTTCGGCCCTTCCTACCTTCCCCTCGACTACCCATGGATGCAAGGAATACCTTTCAATTCACGGCCTTCCTGCGAGGCCTTTTGCTTATCCTTTCCGCTGCCGGCTACACCGCCATCTTGGGCCCGCCGGCTCTGGTGGCCTGCCTTTTAGACCCTTCGGGTCGATGGCCATCTTTCTTCCAGCGGACCTGGGTAAACTGGCTGCTGCGCAGCAACGGGATTCGCCTGCGCTCCATAGGCCTGGAGCAACTGGAAAAGGGACAATCCTACATCCTGGTCTCCAATCACGCCAGTATTCTGGACATTCCCGGTATTATTTCCGCATTATCCTTTCCCGTGCGATTCGTGGCCAAAAAATCACTTGGCTGGTTTCCGCTTTTTGGATGGTTCCTTTCCCTCTCGCATCATATCCTGATCGATAGAAAAAAGGCTAATTCGGCCCTGGTGAGTTTGAAGAAAGCCGGCGCCCTTCTGAAGAACGGTATTTCCATCGTCGTCTTTCCCGAAGGGACGCGCACCCCTGACGGTCAGGTTAAAAATTTCAAAGAAGGAGCTTTTCTTTTGGCCCTCCAGTCCAAGGCTCAGATTGTTCCAGTCTCCATTTCCAGATCTTATCAGATCCTACCGCGAACCGGCTGGTGTTTCCGTCCCGGCTTAATAGAGTTGAACATTGGCGAGCCCATTTCAACCGAGGGTCTCTCCCTGCGCGAAGCCCACCAGTTAAGGAAAAAAGTGCGGGATACGATCATAAAAAACCTTAAAACGTAAAGGCGAAGGACGAGAGACGATGAACATCGGAGGCAGGGCGCAAGGCCGAAGACGCATCCACTCCTTATACCTTGCACCTTACGCCCTGAACCTTTCATGTTTTCCTTTGACATCCGCCTTTTTCTCTATTATCATTTTAATAAATGGGAAGAAGGCACCCTGCAGATCGGTCCAATTTAAAAAAGGAAATCCTTGGGGTTATCCTGGTGGCCTTTGCCGTTCTCCTGGCCATCAGCCTGTTCTCCTTCAATCCTGACGACCCCTCTTTCAATAACCAGCCTTCGGAGCCACAGAAAGCCACCAACCTGGCAGGTTTTGTCGGAGCTCACCTTTCCGACATTTTTTTCCAGACCTTCGGTTTAACCGCTTTCCTGTGGCCTCTTTTCTTTATCTTCTTTTCCCTGAAGCTCTTTCTTTTCCCGGAGATGCCCTTTAAGGCCGGGAAAACAGCGTCTTTGGCAGGACTGTTTATTAC
>JASEHN010000545.1 GCA_030018715.1 Thermodesulfobacteriota bacterium
AGATGGGCCCGATGTTATCGGTCCCATCTTGAAGCCCACCGGGGAGGAAATGGGGTCAGGCTTAACTAATTAACTATTGATATCTCATTGGGGTTTGGATACTTGATTGGCATGGGGAGAAGGCCTCGAATTCATTTTGCTGGCGTCTTCCGAGACTTTCTGTTATATACCTATTCAGGTGAGGATGATTTTAATGTTTTCGGCAAGCCTCTTTTGGGTCGCCCTGCCAATGGTTCCTACCTTCTTGATAAAACGTCGGTTGTCAATGGTCCGAAGTTGATCGACCATGATGTCCGACTTTTCAATTAGACCGGCCTCTCCCCTTTGAAGGTGGACTCGCAGGATACTGGCTTGCGGCTGGAGACCTGTTGTTAATGGACAGATAATCGTAGAGGGATGATGGTTATTGAGGAGGTCAGTTTGAACGACAACGACAGGCCTCATCTTTCCCGGTTCCGTGCCAAATCGTGGATTTAAATCGGCCAGGTAGACATTCCACTTTCTAATTTCCATCGGCCTCTCCCAATAAACCTTCCTCAAATTTTTCGAATTCATCCAACACAGCCATTGAATTCTCCGCCACCAAGGCCGATTCTTTAAGTAATTGCTTCTTAATCATCTTTCGAGTAAAAAGCCTGTTATAAAAATGAATGGCTTCGTTGATGTAGGCGTTTCTGGGGTGCTTCGTCTTTTTTAGAATGCTTTCGGTCTCTTCAAAAATCTCATTTTTAAGTTTAAGAGAAAGGATCTTAGACATGGGTGTAAACCTCCTGAGTTAGTATTACTAATAGTATATACCACTATATCCTTCTTGGCAAGTCATCGAAGATGGTCATTAATAATTCTGGTCATTAATAATCCTTGCCGGATTGGAGATTCCGTGATAGAAAATTCATATCTACTCGCGACGCGAGGAGGTTGATATGAAAGCGAAGGGAAAAATTGGCCTCACGAATAATCCTGAAAAATTCATCGAAGGGGCAATTGCCAAATTTATCAAGGAAAATCCGGCGAACCGCCGCAAGGTCGGTAGGGGGAAATACTGGGATAAGCCCTTGGTGGGTTTTGCCTCCGGAAGCGAACCTCTCTTTAAACAGTACAAAAAGATCATCGGAAAATTTCACCATACCCCACAAGAGATCTTCGGCCTGACTTTTAGCAACCAGAAACATCCCCAAGAGCTCTCGGTCATTTCTTGGATCCTTCCGGCCACCGAAGCAATCCGCAAGAGCAATCGCAAAGAGACCAAGGCCCCCTCGCGCCTCTGGGCCCATGCCCGGGACTTCGGTGAACAATTTAATGTAAAATTGAGGGATCATTTGGTGGAGGTCCTGAAAAAAGAAGGTTACCAGGCCGTGGCCCCTATGAACTCCCCTCACTGGAAGAGGGTTCGATCTCCCCGCGTAGGCTTTGCCTCCAGCTGGTCCGAGCGCCATGCTGCCTATGTCTGCGGGCTTGGCACTTTTGGGTTGAGCGACGGATTTATCACTCCCAAAGGGAAAGCTATGCGGGTGGGAAGTGTAGTTACCAATCTGCCGCTCAAACCTTCGGCGAAAAAATATCCTTACCACCAGGCCAACTGTCTCTACTTTTTCAATAGATCCTGCAAGGTCTGTGCGGCTCGCTGCCCGGCTGGAGCCATCACCGCCAAGGGGCATGATAAAGATAAATGTTATGAATATAGCTATAACACCATCGGCCCATCAAAAAGAGCTGAGTATGGCGTTAAAGTTACCGGATGCGGCCTTTGCCAGACAAAAGTCCCTTGTGAATACGAGATTCCCAAATTAATCCAGAAAGAATACAAACGGATATCTTGCCACAGAGACCTCAGAGGACTCAGAGATTGATAGAAAATTGAAAAATTTAAGCAATAAAATCAGGAAAAGTTAATAGATGGCAGCAACATCTTTTTGCTACCCTATTTTCTATTCAATTCTTTTAGGAGTCTGTGTTCTCTGTACTACTAACGTTCAATTTTTTTAAATTTTGTTAAGATTTTTTAAAAAGAATTTTATCTGGATTTATTTGCTTTCACCCGTGTTCTAAGCTGTTCTTTGTTTTAATTTTTTGGCTATATCTCTGTGATCTCTGTGTCCTCTGTGGCTAATGGTTTTTGGTTGCGGCTATGCCGCGCTGTGACCTCTGTGGCCAAAAGGAAAAGGATTCACAATGGGACTATCGGTCCCCGAATATAAAATTACCCCATCCGTTTCTCTCGACCCCCGTTTTACCGCCTTGGTTGTGGTGGATATGCAGGTGGATTTTGCCAGCCCCAAAGGGAAGCTCTTTGTGCCGGAAGCCCGGAAAACAATTCCGGCGATCCACATCCTCATAACCAAAGCCAGGAAAGCCAAAGTACCCGTCATCTTCAGCCAGGATTGGCATCGGCCGGATGATCCCGAGTTTCTTATCTGGCCCCCACATGCCGTAGAAGGAACCCGGGGCGCCCAGGTAATTCCCGAACTCAAACCTCTGCGCAGCGATTACTTTATTCGCAAAAGAACTTACGATGCTTTTTTTGCCACGGACCTTGACCTTCTCCTCCGCCAAAAAGGGATAAAAAATTTAATTATCTCAGGAACGGTCGCCAACATTTGTGTCTTACACACCGCTGGATCAGC
Organism: Thermodesulfobacteriota bacterium; assembly: GCA_030018715.1. Lineage (GTDB taxonomy): Bacteria > Desulfobacterota > SM23-61 > SM23-61 > SM23-61 > JAHJQK01. The sequence continues at coordinate 2,625 of JASEHN010000545.1, forward strand.
CCGTTTACGGGGGTATGAAATCATCGTTCCCTTTGATGCCATTTCTTCTCTTACACCTTTTGATCAGGTAGCTGCTTTGCGGCAAATTTCTTTCATCTATCAGGGAAAAATCACCAAATCCCAGGGGATAAAATTTCAAAAATAATGACTTCTTGTTTACACATTCTGATTATTCTTAGCCTAAGATAGTGTCGTGTCTCAGAAATAAGTTGCCAAACTCAAACGTGGAGCCAGGCGGAAGAACGATGCGCGCCTCCAAAATCGGCCGGGAAATAG
>JASEHN010000546.1 GCA_030018715.1 Thermodesulfobacteriota bacterium
CCGTCATTCCGGCGGAAGCCGGAATCCAGTATTATTAAATATTTATAAGTTCTCTGGACTCCGGTTTTCACCGGAGTGACGCCTTTTTACGAAGCCATCTTATTCTGAGAATCCGCGTTCATCTGCGGCCAATATAAAAATTATTGAGAATATGAAACCTCGAATCGCCATTACCCTGGAACTCAGCATAAAAGGAGAAAAGAGGCTCAACTTTCTTGACCTCGCTTATGCCCATGCCATAGAAGAAGCCGGGGGAATACCGGTGCATTTTCCCCCGCTTACTTCACCGGAATTTATTAAGGAGGCTTTAAGTTTAATCGATGGACTGGTTTTGACTGGCGGGGCGGATATTCACCCTTCTTTTTACGGGGAAAAAATAACAGCCCCCATCAGTCTATCCCCGGATCAACGGACGGAGTTCGACCTCCAATTTTTTCGCGCGACCTTAAAAGCAGGCAAGGCAATCCTGGCGATTTGCCACGGCATGCAAGTTATGAACGTTGCCCTCGGTGGGTCTCTTTATCAAGATCTGGACACTCAAAGGCCTGGTTCGCTGTTGCACCGGCAAAGGGAGGGAAAACCACCTGCGATGCACCGGGTACAAGCGGAGACCGGGTCAAAGTTGGCCGAATTTTTGGGAGATATGCGGGAGTTTGACGTATGCAGCACCTATCATCAGGCTGTCAAGGTTCTCGGAAATGGCCTGAAAGTCAACGCCAGGTCACCCGATGGCCTGTTTGAAGGAATCGAACTGCCCGATTTCCCCAAGGTTATCGGTATCCAGTGGCATCCGGAAAAAGACCGGGCGAGCGAGGCCAGCAGAAGGATTTTCAGAGGATTAGTAGCCCTGGCCTGTTCCTGAAACCTATTTGCCTCATCCCGCTTGAATTTCTAACGTCAGATAATTAAAGTCAAAAGGATGAATTCTTCTGGCTGTCAGAAAAAGCTCTTGACCCCATTGCTCCGATTTCTTATAATCCCATCGTAAGGACGTAGAACCTGCGACATTCTCCGTTTTTGTCCTTTTTTACCTTGAGTAAATTACTCTTCCCAGTCTATGACCTTTGAGACTGGCGCTTTGATTTCCCTGGAATTCAAATTTTCCTTGAAATATTCTGGGAGCAAGATGAAAACACAGCGCCTATTCCATCTCATCCAGACCATCAGCGAAGTAATAGCCAACCCCAATCAGCCGCTCCATGTCTTCAGCGAAATCACCCCGGCGCCAAATGATTTTATATCATGGGGATCTGCTTTTCACATCCTATTTTCAAAGGTAAAATATGACCAAAATAAAACCTCCGATTCCAATTGAGCGCATACAACATGAGATCTTATTCATCCGCGGCAAGAAGGTTATGCTGGATGCTGATCTTGCCAAGCTTTATGGAGTGCCCACCAAGCGCTTGAATGAAAAGGTGAAACGGAATAAAGACCGTTTTCCTGATGACTTTGTGTTTCAATTGGATCCATCAGAAATCGATTTTTTGAGGTCGCAAATTGCGACCTCAAAAATGGGCCGAGGTGGACGACGCTATGCTCCATCTTGCCGGACTTGATCCGGCATCCAGTATTTTCCTGGATTCCCGCCTTCACGGGAATGATTATTTTTGTTGTATTTGGTTGCCGGAATAATAACCTGAAACTTGGAACCGGAAACTCGTAATATCGCAATTGCCTTTAAATCCGTAATCCTGGAGATTTTTCTTATGCGGGGGAACGGGGGACCTTTTTTATTTAAGAATAAGGAATGCAATGCACGTTCTGCACGAATTTTTACAACACTGAGAGTGCCCTCCAGTTAAGAGATGGGCGGGCTGTGAGAGGATTATTTGGGAAATTGTATATTAATAGGCCGGAGTTTCATGGGCATATGGGGGATAAATTATGCTTTCTGCGATAAGATAAATGGGAAAAAATGGCAGATAAAGATTTAAAGCTGTCTAATTCTTAAAAAGGAATGGTATGCGATGATTAACGCAATGCGAACATTGGCACTGGATTATCTTTTTGACAAACTGGGAGACAAAGACAATCCGCCTCAAAATCTGGAAGAATGGTATCACAAGTTTCGCACCGATCACCCTGAACGGCTGTTTCCGTTTTTGGTGGAAAGCGTAGAGGGAATTGAAAAGGTTTATATTCTTGAGAAAGATGTAGAAGAAAAGACTGCTCGTTTGGTTCCTGAGGATATGACTGAAGAAAAGGCAAAATGGTTACCGTTTATAAAACCAACTGGCGGTAGAAGCCCACAAATAGGTCCGATTATAAAGGTATCTAAAGATAGCCCAAAAGTCTTAACACTTGAGAACACGATGGAATCTTGGAAAGAGATTGCAGACTCTAATAAATTGTGGTCTTCTTATTTTTGCGAAATTGTAGATTTGCTAAATTATCCACAAGTTAAGCTACCTGATAATTGTATAATTAAAGGTTACAAGAATCTCCTTGTGGCTGGAGTTGAGAAGCTTAGAGAGAAAAAACAAAATGTGCTTCTTACTGTCAGGAATAAGAATAATGAATTACCAGGACAATGTGTGGAATATTGCAAGTATTTGATGAAGGAGAAACTTGCTGGAGCAAAATATATCACCAAAGATGCACCCGTTCAAGACAATCAAACCTGCCCATTATGCGGTACATCAGGGATTACTATTTTCCCGAATGCTCTGAAGGGAGCAGGCATTAATATAAGCAATGTTGATAGAGCAGGAGCATTCCATAATATTGATACAGCTCAAGCATGGAAAGGATATGCCCTCTGTAATGCCTGTGCTGATCTACTGTATATCTATAAATTCCACTTCCTGAAAAAGGACTCTAAAAACCAGAATTCCTTTATCACCCCTATTGCAGGAGAGAATGCTGTTGTAATCCCATTTGCTACAGTAGA
>JASEHN010000547.1 GCA_030018715.1 Thermodesulfobacteriota bacterium
CGTCCCTGCGCAAGCAGGGAACTATACCATTTTACTGGATTCCTGTTTTCACAGGAAACCCTGGATTCCCGCTTTCGCGGGAATGACGAAAATGGGACAAAAGGGACTTTTTACGAGATCATCAATAAATGAAAGGTGATAGAAAATGAAAAGCAATGCGGAAATCGTTGTAGATGCGCTGGAACGAATCGGAACCCGCTATCTCTTCGGGTATCCAGGGGGGCAGAACGCCCGGTTCATCGAAGCCATCCATGGCAGCAAAGTTGATTTTGTGCTGGTGACCCATGAGGCCTGCGCGGGTTTCATGGCCGATATCTACGGGCGCCTTACGGGAAAGCCCGGGGCCTGCCTTTCTACTCTGGGTCCTGGGGCGACCAACATGACTACAGGCGTGGGGAACGCCTTTCTGGACCGGGTACCGCTTCTGGCTTTTACAGCTCAGATGGGAAAAATTTGGAAAGGCCGTACGGTGCAGATGTATATCGATCATCAGAAACTTTACGCACCCATCACCAAGTGGAGCGCGGAACTGGAAACCGGCAAGGTCTTTTCCACGATGAAGAAAGCCGCGGAAGTGGCTCTGGCCGAGCAGCCCGGCCCGGTTCATCTGGATTTCCCGGAGGACGTGGCTGAGGAACTTTCCGTCGAGAACACCGGAGATTTTACCCCTTCCCCTCGTCCTCTCGCCCCATTCGATAAAGACTCCTTAAAAAAGGCTGAAGAATTAATCCGTAAAGCTAAGTATCCCTTGGTTGCTGCGGGATTGACCATGAACCGCGCGGGGGCCACAAAAGAACTCCGGGAATTTGTCGATAAGCACCGCCTGCCTGTCGTAACTACCTTAATGGCCAAGGGGCAGATAGATGAAGAGAGGTCCCAGCTTGTGGGAGTAGTTGGCCGGGCGCGAAGGGACATTGTGGCCGAATACTACAAACCTGCGGATTTGGTCATTGCCATTGGCTATGACCCGGTTGAATTTAATTACGAAGATTGGGTGCGCAAAGACCTTCCGATCATTCACATCGACACAGTTCCCGCGGATATTGCTAAAGGGTATTCCGTTCCCTGCGAGGTTGTGGGGGACATCAAGGAGATCCTGAAAAATTTATCAGGAATGGATAGAGTACACCACCGATGGGATTTAGAGGCGCTGCGAGCGCATCGGCAGAAGCTCTACCGCGCCTTGACTCCGCCGCAGACGAATTTTTCACCCCATCATGCCCTCCTGGCTATGCGGGAAATCCTTCCGGCAGATGGGATCCTGGCAGCGGATGTGGGAGCGCATACCCACATTATCGGCCAACTCTGGGATACAAGAGGGCCGGGGAACTTCCTGGTTTCCAATGGCTGGTCTTCCATGGGCTTTGGCATTCCAGCAGCCATCGCTGCCAAACTGGTAATGCCTGAGCGGCCTGTGGTGGCCTGTGTTGGAGACGGCGGATTTCTGATGATGGTAGGGGAGATTAATACGGCCGTGCGTCTTAGGCTGCCAGTTGTTTTCGTGGTCTTTCGCGACAACTTTCTCAGCCTGATTAAAGTAAAGCAAAGCCGCAAGGAATTCCACAGGTATGGCGTGGAGCTATTAGGGCCTGAATATTCTGCGAGCGACAATTATTTTGGGGCCAAGGTGGTGGTGGCCCGGGAGGAAGAAGAATTCCGCGAAGCTTTTAAACAAGGACTCAAGGGAAATGAGCCCCTGGTCATCGAGGCGGTGGTTGACCCGGCAGAGTATGACATCATTATTTGAAAATAGGCCAGACGCCATACCACTGAATCATGCGGCCTTATTGGGCGCGTCGAAAGCGCCAAAAAAGTTTTGAAAAAAATATTGACAAAAGCCTAAAAAAATCATATATTGAATCATAATTAAAGCTCTCCTAAATATATTTTTCCGGGGGGCAAACTAATTAATCAGGTCTTTGACCTGATTAATTTTTTTATGGGAGGTTGGTTATGGTTTGTGAAGCGATTAAGGTGGGGAAGGAGTGCGCCTTCATGACTAAGAAGGGGTGCTCTTTCAACGGAGGGAAATGCTACCCGATTGTTGACCGCTGCCAGGGCTGCGAGCGCGCGACAGTATTCCCTGCTGGAGAATACTGCATCGCTTGCCCGGACCCGGCAGTCAAATGGTCTGGCCGCGACTGCAATTTGGCCACGCATATCGTAAAAGAGAAGGTTCCTGAGGTTACCAGGTCAGTGGATCCCCTCAAGGCTTCCAAGAGAAAAGCTGCCGGAAGATAATCTTTCTGCTAAATTGCCTTTTTAAAACCTCTGAAAATTATTAGAGCTGCACAATTAAAGGCGGGGTGTTTTCCTTGCAGATGATTATGGTTTGCGGCGGGCGTCCTGATCCGGAAAAGGCCTGTAAAAGTTTCTTGACACAGGCCAATGATTCATTTATTATAAAATTAATTGCCGCGGGGTGGAGCAGTCTGGTAGCTCGTCGGGCTCATAACCCGAAGGTCCTTGGTTCAAATCCAAGCCCCGCTACCAAGTTAAATCAAGGGGTTAGATGATGAATCTGACCCCTTTTTATCTATTCGCAATTCTCCTTTCCTGTTTAACTTTTCTATTTAAACACCAATGATCTGCCAATTCCGTTCATAACTCTTTAATTTGTTGGGGCTGCCGTTTAAATACCCCTACTACCTGGACCTTTGTTTGAGTCTTCGCTGCCCTTCAGAATGGCTGTGTCTTTCATTGTTTTTCTCTTGTTCCCTTTCACTTTACTCTCCTCTTGTTATGTAACCCCACCCTGATTAATATATTGATGAATGGGAGTACCCTTAAAATTGACTTTTAAGCAGTTTTCTGATAAATTCTGATTATGAGGCAATTGAAGAATTCGGTTTGAAGGCAAGGGATTGTCATTTTCAGGGCGA
>JASEHN010000548.1 GCA_030018715.1 Thermodesulfobacteriota bacterium
TTCAGGCATCGTGTTACTGGTCCAGCGCTATCACGTAACTTTCGAACAACGTCTATATTTTAATCATGAAGGATTTTAAAATAGATATTGACAAATTTTTTTCAATTGGCTACACTTCTTTCCACAAAAATTCTCACCACTAATAAAACCCTCACCCTTCCTTTCCCGTCGAGGGCGTAAGTGCTAACTTATCGATTCATGGTCGATTACCCCCCTTTGAAAAAGGGGGAAAGTACTGATAGGGAGTATTCCCAATGAAAAAGGAAGAAAACCCTAAGCGCGCCAAAGGGATTATGCGCAAAAATAATAAAGACAGCCAACGCCTTTCCCAAGAAATGGAGACCATAGCCGAGATCGGGCGCATTATCAGTTCCACGTTGAACATTGATGAAGTTTACGAACGATTCGCTCAGGAAGCAAAAAAGCTGATTGAATTTGACAGGATTGCCATCAATATCATCAACCAGAAAGAAAACACGTTAATCATACCTTATGTTTGGGGAACTGCAGTTGCGGATTTCGATTCAAAAACGGTTATTCCCTTTATCGGATCTGCCACGGAAGAAGTGTTCAAGACTCGTTCGAGCCTAATCATCCAAACTGAAGATGAAAACGAATTAATTACCCGGTTTCCTGTTTATTTCCCCTATTTTCAAGCGGGGCTTCGATCAGCGATGTTCATTCCTCTGATTTCACAAGATGAAGTAATCGGAAGTCTGGCTCTACATTCAAAAAAATCCAATGCTTATCCAGATCGTGATTTGAAGCTTGCCGAAAGCATCGGCTATCAGATCGCCGGGGCCATTGCCAATGCCCAGCTTTTCCTTGAGCACAAACAGGCAGAGGAAGCCTTGCAAAAGAGTGAGGAGTCCGCGCGGCGCTTGGCCCAGGATAATGCCATCGTGGCTGAGGTCGGAAGGATCATTAGCTCAACCCTGGAAATCGACCGGGTCTACGAACTCTTTGCTGAGGAAGTGCGTAAGGTCATCCCTTTCGATAGGATTTCGATAACCGTCATCGATCATGAAAAAGGCGCGTTCCATAATGCCTACATTTTAGGACCTGATATTCCAGGTCGCCGGCTCATGGAAGTCGTATCTTTGGCGGGTTCTTTTACCGAAGAAATCATGCGCAGGCGTTCGAGCCAGCTCATCCAGACGGAGGATGAAGATGAAGTGGCCGGACGTTTCCCGAAACTTCTGCCTTTTTGGCAGCGCGGATTTCGATCATTAATGGCCGTTCCCCTGATCTCCCAGGATCAAGTTATCGGAGTTCTCCACATATATTTGCTAAGGTCCCAAGCCTATAAGGAGGCAGATGTTCGTCTGGCCGAAAGCATAGGCTACCAGATCGCCGGGGCTATTGCCAATGCCCAGCTTTTCCTGGAACACAAAAGAGCACAGGAGGCGTTGCGGGAAAGCGAGTGGCGGTTCCGGGTTGCCGCTGAAAGCGCCAGCGATTTGATCTGGGAATGGGATATCGGGAAAGGCGAAGTAATCTGGTTCGGCAATATTGATGAAACACTCGGATATCAGTCAGGGGAGTTTCCCAGAACGAAAGAAGCATGGGTGAACATCATTCACCCGGAAGACCGTGAGCGGGTCATGAAAGCTTTCGACCGGCATTTAAAGAATCGAGAACGCTATTTTCAAGAATATCGTGTATTGCGCAAGGATGGAACGGTCGCCTACTGGATAGGCTCTGGTACCGCCGTGCATGATCAAGAAGGCAAGCCATATAGAATGGTCGGTTCGGTTACCGACATCACCGGGCGTAAAAAAATGGAGGAAGAACTGCTAAGATCCAAAAAACTTGAATCCATCGGCTTCCTTTCCGGCGGCATCGCCCACGATTTCAACAATTTGCTGACGGGTATTATGGGCAACATCTCCCTGGCCAGGTTGTCTTTCCACCCTGGAGATAAAACATTGACCTATCTGGAAAATGCCGAAAATCTGTGCGTGCGGGCAAGTGAATTAACTAAGAAATTGCTTACCTTCTCCAAAGGAGGAACGCCGATTAAAAAAACGGTGTTTATTGGAGATTTTTTAAAAGAAACTGTCCGTATGCCCTTGAGCGGCTCTAATGTCAGGTGTGAGTTGAATATTCCTGAAGATCTCTGGCCTGTGGAAATCGATGAAGGCCAGATGAGGCAGGTAATCTATAATATCGTCATCAACGCCCGCGAGGCCATGCCTGGAGGAGGAACCATCAACATCGTGGCCGAAAATATTACCCATGGCCCGGCAGACCGCCATTCTTCAAAAGATGGAAAGTATGTAAGAGTATCCATAAAGGATCATGGAGTAGGAATACCCCAGGAGAACCTGGAGAAGATATTCGACCCTTATTTCTCCACCAAAGAGATGGGGAGTCAAAAGGGGATGGGGCTGGGGCTGGCCATCAGTCATTCCATCGTAAAAAATCATGGCGGGTTTATCACAGCGGAGTCAATAGTGGAAAAGGGTTCGACCTTTCATGTTTATCTTCCGGCTTCTGCAAGAGAATTCGTTCCCGAAAAAGAAGTGGCCAAAAAGCCTCTGCCGACAAAAGGAAGAGTTCTGGTCATGGATGATGACCAGGTGGTGAGATATATTGCGGAAAAATTTTTAAAGCATTTAGGGTATGAAGTGGAGCTGGCCGAAGATGGCAAAGAGGCCGTTGGGCGCTTTAAGAAAGCTCAAGAATCTAAGCAGCCTTTTGATATTGTCATTCTGGATTTGATCGTTCCCGGTGGAATTGGGGGCAAAGAAGTTCTTAAAAAGTTGCTGGAAATTTCACCGGAGATCAAAGCGATTGCGGCCAGCGGTTTTTCCAACGATCCTATTTTGGCCGATTTTAAGCGATACGGTTTTAAGGGGGTTCTGGCCAAGCCCTTTG
>JASEHN010000027.1 GCA_030018715.1 Thermodesulfobacteriota bacterium
ATTCACGCTCAGGCTGTTCTGCTTCGCCCGGGACTTGATCACCCGGTCCAGTCCAGGGTCAATACCGCGAATGGTAATAGTCTTCATCGTCGTCCTCCACATGCACAATGTGATGCCATTTTAATGATAATAAATGATTGCACATTGATCAAGCTTTTTTCTTTACCCCGTTAGATAGCTATTTATGGTTCATTAAACAACCATTTTCATCAGGGGTGTTGGTGGCTTTCAAAAAGATACCAAATCTGGGAAATCAGGGTCACATCTTCAATTGTCAATATCTTCTGGATAAGTTTAGCTCCCTCTTTGCGGGATGCAGCCATTTATATTTTATATCAGTTGGGAGTGTATTGGAACATAGCCATTGGGGGGTATTAAGGGGATACACGGCGGTGGAGGCAGCCAAACGAGGACGAATGTATCTCGATTCTAATAAATCATTGGCCAAGATCAGCAGAATATTTTTAATTGACTATTGAAGATGTCACCCCTTTTCCTTTTCCTCTTCCCGCAGGACACGCCTGAGGAGTTTGCCAATGGTGTTTTTGGGTAGGTCCTTGCGGAATTCGATAAACCTGGGATATTTATATGCGGCCATCTTATCTTTGGACCAGTCGATCAACTCTTCTTCTGTTATCTTGCCAGCAAAATCCGGTCTTAAAACGACGAAAGCTTTAACCGTCTCTCCTCTTTTGGAGTCGGCAACAGGAATACAGGCGGCTTGCTCCACGGCCGGGTGGCGCATCAAGAAGCCTTCCACCTCTTCCGGAGCGATGTTGTATCCGGAAGCTTTGATCATCTCCTTCTTTCGCCCCAGGAAATAAACATAGCCGTCTTCGTCGTATTTGCCCATATCGCCGGTATAAACGCGCCCATCCCGCAGGGCATTTTTCGTCTCCGCTGGCTTTTCCCAATAGCCCTGGAAAACTGCCGGGCTCTTGACCGTGATCTCGCCCACCTGCCCAACCCCGAGTTCTTTTTCCGGGTCATCGAAATCCACGATCTTCAAATCCGTCTCATAAATGGGAATCCCCACGCTGCCGATTCGCGGTTTGTCCAGGGGGCTGAAGGTATCGCAGGTGTGGGTCTCACTCAGGCCATAAGCCGCTTCTACGATAATTCCCCCTCTGGTGGCCTTACCCCAATCTTCCACCAGTTTTTCATTTAAGAAAACCCCGAAACTCGTACACGGGTTAATGCCCAAAGAACCGAGGTCGTAATTGCCGATGTCGGGGAGGGTTAAAATATCCATGTTCATGGGGACCGTGCTGTACATCTTGGTGCATTTCAGGGCGCTGATGGCCATGGCCGTGGCCCGGGCATCAAAGCGGGTCAGAATGGCCATTGTGCATCCGACATAAAGAGGAGAAGTCATGCCCCAGAGCATGCCGGCGATATGGTAGATGGGCATGGAGGTCAACATAATATCTTCAGGAACATATTTATAGACCTGGGCATTGGCCGCGGACTTAAAAAGCTGATTCCCATGGGTAAGCATGGCCCCCTTGGGTAAACCGGTGGTTCCGCCGGTGAACTGCAACAAAGCCACATCTTCCATGGAAATTTCCGGGGATTTATATGGAGGACCTTCTGTTTTTAGGATTTCCATCAATTCCACCGTATCCGGGAATTTTCGCTTTGGCTCCTGCATGGATTCATGTATGGGAATGATGGGTTTGGGGGGCAGAAAATCGGCATAGCTGGTGACTAACACTTTTTCCAGGCTGGATTTCTTGCGGACTTCCTTCACAACCGGATAGACTTGATCTATACAAATAATTACTTTAGCTTTGGTGTCATTGACCCCCGTTTCCAGCTCCCAGGCCTTAAACATGGGGCTGCAGGGCACCACAATGGCCCCGGCCTTATGGGCGGCAATTTGAGAGATCACATACTGGGGGCAGTTCTGCATGAAAAGGGCGACCCGATCTCCCTTCTGCACATTATTCTTGGCCAGGTAGGCAGCCAACCGATCCGTAAACGCGTCCAGCTCGGAGTAGGAGATTTCTGCCCCGTAATAATTGATCGCTGCCTTCTGCGGCTGAGTCCTGGCATGATAGCGCAGGTATTTAAAAATCGGCTTCCGCCCAAGTTGATAGACCAGCTTCTCCGATATCCCGGCTGGCCAATTTTTCATCCAGATTTTTTCCATTAAAATTCCTCCCCCCCTCCCTTTAATAAAGGGAGGTATTGCCGCCAAAGGCGGGATTCCTCCTTGCTCCTTGCTCCTCGCGCCTTACGCCTTGCGCCTAACGGTTTTTTTTCAAATCCTCGGCTACCTCTGCCAATCCCAGTTCCCTTAATTTTTCTTCCTTGGGAATGCCATTTGAATCCCACCCCCGTAGTTCGTAATACTCATCCAGCATGCGATTCACCTTCTCTTCTGTGAGGTGCATTCCTTTCGCCGGACCAGAGGGAAGAGGGTCATAAACCCGTTCCGGCGGCAAATCATATTTTCGCCCAAAATCGTCCACTTCTCTAACCCAGAAGGCCCGCGTCAGGTTCCAGACTTTTTCCGAGATCTGAAAGAGCTTCTCTTTGTCATAACCAAATCCGGTAACCGCGTTGAAGGCCTTCACGTACTCGCCGAAGTCAAGTTTAACCTCCAGCCAGGGGAACCGGCAGACACCGAACATCTCCATCAAGGGCCGCAGGGTCTGCAGTTCCTTGACCAGCCTGGCCCGGCCTTCAATGTTGTCACGCCCCATCTCCATGTCCTGAACGATAGCCCAGGAGCGGGTATGCTGAGCGCCGATGTCCGAAGTCATGAAGGAAAGGAGCATGGCCGGCGCGCCCCGGCACTCATAGGCCGAGAACTCCAGGCCTTTGACCTGCATGGCGTATCTTTCACTCTTTTGGCCCAATTTTTGGGCCATCGCCCTCGTTCCTTCGGCCATCAGGCTGCCCAGGTTGCCCTCTCTATAAGCAATTTTCTTCAGGATTGTTTTCATGGCTGCCACGTTGCCGAAGCTTAGGTCGATTCCATCCAGTTGACTCTTGTTCAACACTCCCTTCTCGACACATTCCATGGTAAAAGCGATAATCCCTCCGGCGGCAATGGTATCCATCCCCAAATCATCGCAGAGGTAGTTGAGATATTGCACATCCTCAATGTCCTCCACCAGGCAATTGGAACCCAGCATGCCGATGGTCTCATACTCCGGGCCGTCGATGAAAGTCCCGTACTTCCTGGAATGGGTGTAATTCCCGCAGTTGAGAGGGCAGGCGAAGCAGGCTTTATCCCGAACCAAAATTTTTTCCCTCATCGGTTCAGGAGCCAGAGATGCCTGTTTTTCATAAACTCCATAGGCGAAGTTTTTCGTCGGCAGGACGCCCATGCCCTGGCACCAGTCGGTTATATCAGTCGTTCCATACTGGCGGAAGCGTTTAAAGTACGGATGGCTGGTGATATGTTTCAGGGCAGCTTTGGAAACACGGATAAGCTCTGCAGTGTCGTAAAGAGGAATTCCTCCGGTCCCATGAACGGCGATCGCCTTCAGCCTCTTCGATCCCATGACCGCGCCCATGCCGCAGCGCCCGGCTTGCCGGCCGAATTCGTGGTTGATGTTGGCATACTTCACCAGGTTTTCCCCAGCCGGGCCGATGGTGGCCACCTGGAAGGATTCTCCAAGTTCCTTTTTCAACTCTTTCTCTAATTCCAGCGCTCCTTGGCCCCAGTATGCCCTGGCATCCCGCAGCTCCACCTGATCGTCATCGATGAAAAGATAAAGCGGTTCCTCTGAAGCCCCCTCCAGAATGATCATGTCGTAGCCGGCGTACTTTAACTCGGCCATGAGCAGGCCCCCGAGATTGCTATCCCCGTAACCTCCGGTCAGAGGGGATTTCGTGCCGAAGACGACCTTGGCCGCGCTTGGCCAGAAAGTCCCCGACAGCGGCCCTGTGGCCATGACCAATTTATTCTCGGGGCTGAGCGGATCGGTACCCGCAGGAATTTCCTCATAGAGGATCTTGGCAATGAACCCTCTTCCTCCGATCCATTCTTTGGCCATGTCCGGGTCCAAGCCTTGCTTCTCTATCTTCTTTTGGGTCAGGTTGACCCGCAGGATTTTTCCGCCGTATCCAAACATCTCATTCCCTCCCTTCTATTGCTTCTGGGGCGCAAACAGATACGCACTCGCCGCAGAGGTCGCATTTAATGGGGTAGGAAAGGTCTTTATGGGTAAAGAGGACCTGCAGCGGGCATTCCTCTATGCAAATCCCGCAAAAATCACATTTCTCAGGATCGATTCTATAGACCCCGCCTCTTTCAGCAATCGCTTCACTGGGACAAACCTCCTGGCAGCGCCCGCACTGGTTACATACATGAATCTCGAAAGTCCCGGGTTCCGGGAATTTTCTTTCGATACGGAGCGCTGCTTTCTTGGGGTTGTTCTCTTGAAAATGGGCCAGGCCGCAAATCACCTGGCAAAGAGAACACCCCGTGCATTTCTCGTGGTGTAAAGCCAAAGTTTTCATTGAACCATGCTCTCCATCCGGGAAAAAGTTGTTTTCAGAATCTCGATCAATTCATCAATCTCTTTTTCTTCGATGATGAAAGGAGGGCCTACCATGACCATATCCCCTTGCACTCCGTCAACAAACCCCGTCCCGGGGTAAAGAACAAGACCGTTTTGGAAGGCCAGGTCAATTACTTTTTCGGCGAATTTGGCCGAACGCGGGAAAGGTTCTTTGGTTTTTCTATCCCGCACAAATTCGATGGCCGTCATCAGCCCTTTGCCGCGCACATCGCCCACAAACGGAAACGATTTCAATTCTTCCAGTTTTTGCAAGAGGTATGCACCCTGCTTCCGACATTGTTCAACGAGATTATTTCTTTGAATATAACGGATCGCGGTCAGGCCAACAGCGCAGGCCACCGGATGATGGGAAAAGGTATGGCCGTGGGTAAATCCGCCGCTCTTCTCCCGCAACCGTTCGGCAATTTCCTTCCGGGTGATCACCGCTGAAATGGGAAAATATCCCCCGCTCATCCCCTTGCCAATGACCATGATGTCCGGCTGAACATCAAAGTGTTCTACGGCAAACCACCTGCCGGTCCGGCCCATTCCGGTCATCACCTCGTCATCAATGTAGAGGATCCCGTAGCGTTGGCAAATCTCTTGAATCAGGGGAAGGTACCCGTCGGGAGACACGACCGCACCCACGGTTGCCCCAATGACTGGCTCCATAATGACGCCCGAAATAGTTTCCGGCCCTTCCACCTGGATCAGATTTTCCAAGGCCCTAGCGCATTTTAAATTACATTCCGGATAGGCCAGGTCATAAGGACAACGGTAACAATAAGGCGGCGGGAAATGAGGAAAGTTGATTAAAAGGGGAAGAAAGGGTTTTCTGGAGCCGATCCGGCCGGTCGCGGAGAGAGCTCCCAGGGTGTTGCCGTGATAACTGTGCCATCGGGAAGCCACCCGCCACCTTTGAGGCTGTCCGGATTCCAGACAATACTGCCGCGCAAGTTTTATGGCCCCTTCCACGGCTTCGGAGCCTCCGGAAAGGAAATAGATCTTATCCATTCCTGCCGGAAGAATCTCCGCCAGGGCATCGGCATATTCTTCGACGGAGCGGGTTGTAAACTGCGTGCCATGCACATAGCCAACCTGATTCATCTGATCAATGACCGCTTGAGCAATTTCTCTCTGACCGTGCCCGATGTTTACAACCAGGGCCCCGCCGGATCCATCGAGGTATCGTTTCCCTTTCTCGTCGTAAAGATAGACCCCCTCTCCCCGGGTGATCAAGGGATATTTATGGACCATCTTTCGATAAAAGACATGACCTTGCGGATAACCGTATTCCATTTTTCCTCCCTAAATATAGCCAAAGATGTTTGAAATTTTGAGAAACCACCGCCATTTTGGAAAGCACAACAGCCTTTCGCCTAACTCCCTGGAGAGGCTTTGATATATTTTACTATTTTCTGATCGGCCACACTAATTTTCTTTTACCATTGCTTACAATCTGGCCAGATAAAATGTCAATTGTAAATTTATGTCCTGGCTATCATAATTTTTTTCCAATATATTATCGCCTTGCCTCGGTCAATTTCGGATCCAGCAGATCCCTCAACCCATCACCGAGCAGGTTGAACCCCAGAACGGCCCAGGCTATGCCCAGGCCAGGGAATATGGCCAGCCAGGGAGAAACTTCCATGAAAGTTTGGGCCTCGCTCAGCATCCGGCCCCAACTGGCATGGGGAGGTTGGCTTCCCAGGCCGAGGTAACTCAGCGCTGCCTCGGCGAGGATGGCGATGGCCAACTGCACCGTGCCCTGCACGATCAAAGGAGAAAGGATATTCGGCAAAATGGTGTGCCAGATGATCGCTTTATTCGTTTGCCCCACGGCCCGGGCCGAAGTTACGTAATCTCTCTGCCAAACCGAGAGGGACGCTCCCCGGGTGAGACGAGCGAAAATAGGAATGTTGAATATCCCGATAGCCACCATGCTGTTGGTGATTCCCGGGCCGAAGGAGGAAGTGATCAATATGGCGCTGAGAACCGCCGGGAAACCATACAAAACATCTGCCAGCCGCATGACTCCTTCATCCTTCCAGCCCATCCAATATGCCGCCAGAGAACCCAGCAAAATTCCAAACCCCATGCCGATCCCCACAGCCACCCAGCCGACGACGAGGGAATTTACCGCTCCCTTCATCACCCGGCTCAGGATGTCCCGGCCGTACTGATCTGTTCCTAAAAAATTAGCGGGGCCAGGAGGCTGGAACCGTTTGGAAAGGTTCATGCGGTTGGGATCATGGGGAGTATAGAAAACGCTGAGGAAGGCCGTGACCACTATGGCCATGACCAGAATTCCTCCCACGACCAAATTCATGTTCCGAAACGCCCGCCTCAACCCCTTAACTCCTTGCCATACCCCAGGCGAATCCGCGGATCAACGACCCCATAAAGTACATCCACCCCGAAGTTCACCATTACGATAAAGAAAGCAATCAGCAAACTTACCCCCTGAACAACAGGTAAGTCCCGCTGCCCGATGGCCAGGAAAACCAGCCGGCCCAGTCCCGGTAAGTTGAAGACATTCTCGATCACGATGGCTCCGGCCAGAAGTTCCCCCATCTGCAGGCCGATGATGGTTACCACCGGAATCAAAGCGTTGCGCAGGGCGTGTTTGTACACCACTATTGTTTCCGCCAGGCCTTTGGAACGGGCAGTGCGGATGTAATCCTCCCCCAGGGCCTCCAGCATGCAGGAACGGGTGAGCCGGGCCAGCACAGCGGCCCGAATGAGACCGAGAGAAAGAGCCGGAAGCAGCAATGACTTCAGGGCCCCCAGCGGGGTTTCTGTCCAGGATTTAAACCCTCCGGCTGAAAACCATTGCAGGTGGACGGCAAAGAACAGGATAAGAAGAATCCCGGCCCAGAAGGCCGGGATGGCCAGGCCAATCTGGGAAAAAACCATTACCCCGTAATCCCCCGGTTGGTTGCGATGAGTGGCCGCATAAATGCCCAGAGGTACGGATAAAACCACCGCAAAAAAAATAGACAGAATGGCCAGCGGGATTGTTACTGTCAGGCGGGATACAATCAGGGCGCTGATAGGAACATCATAGGTAATCGACCGGCCAAAATCTCCCCGGACCAAAGCGCTTAGCCAATTCCAGTACTGGACTGTTAGGGGCTGGTCCAGTCCCAATTTATGGCGCAGTTCTGTCAGATTTTCGGGGGTGGCCTGAACCCCTAAGATGATCTGGGCCGGATCTCCCGGGATGACCTTAAGGACAAGAAAGATCATCCCGGAAACCAGGAGCAGAGTGGCGATCAATATGAGGATGCGTTTGCCGAAAAAAGCGAACATAGGAATTCATTGGACACAGATTTACGCCGATAACCGCAGATAATAAAATCTTGAAACTGTTTAGCCACAGAGGGCACAGAAATATAAATGCTACGAATAAGAATAGCTTTACAACTCTAAGCTTAAATAAGCTCTCCAGACATTCGTATTTGTCATTTATCTTTGGGTCCTGAAACCTCTGTGCCCTCTGTAGCAAAGGCTTTTGAGATTTTCGCTTTTATAATTCTATTTCCACTTTTTTTGGCTAAACTATTCCAAAATCTTTAGTTGCAATTCTATTTAATATCCGTTTTTTCTGCGTTGATCTGCGTCCCATTATTCTTTATTTCTGCAGGTAAACTTCCGAGGCGTCCGCGGCGATCGTGGGATAATCCTGCCACCAGTTCATCACCTCTTTTTTCATGGCGGGCAGGGCCGGATAGATAAAGAGGTAGGCATTGACAAAATCATCGGCCAGCATGCGCTGGGCCTCCGCATAAATTTTCTTCCGGGCCTCCTCTTTCATCTCCTCTTCAGATCTCTTCATAAGCTCCTGGAATTTCGGATTGTTGTAACGGAAGTAATAATCCGGCCGCCCGTAGATTTCGATGTCGAAAGGTTCGGCATGGCCGATGACCGTAAGCTCATAATCCGCATTCCTGAAAACCCGGTCAATCCATTGGCCCCACTGGATGACTTCAATAGTGAGCTTGATGCCCACCCTGGAAAGTTGATCGGCGATAATCTCCCCCGATCTCCTAGCATAGGCGTAAGGTTCGGGGAGCTTGATCACGGCTTCGAATCCATTCGGATACCCGGCTTCGGCCAGGAGCCGTCTGGCTTTTTCCGGATTGTAGGGATGAAGACCTGAAAGATCAATATAGTATGGGTTGGTCGGGTCCATATGACTGCCGATGGGCGTTCCGTATCCGGCCACGGCCCCCTCCATCACTGCCTTGCGGTCAATAGCCAGGGTGATGGCCTGGCGCACCCGGGGATCATTGAAGGGTTTGCGGGAGTTGTTCATGGCCATGATAACATCCGTGGTGGTGTGCCCTTTGAGCACTTTAAAGCGCTGGTCTTTCTCCAGGGCCGGAGCGTTCTCCGGGGAAAGGTCATAGGAGATTACATCCAGGTCACCCGCGCGGAGAGCCGCTAATTGGGCGCTGGGGTCGGGAATAAATTTAAAAATCACCCTGTCCAGGTAGGGAATTCCCTTCAGGAAATAATCGGGGTTACGCACCATGGTCACGCTGTCTCCCCGTTTCCATTCGGTAAACTTGAAGGGGCCGGTTCCGATTGGCTGGCTTTTCAGGCGGTCCGCTGCCTGCTGGGAAACAATCACGGCATCCCCCCGGGCTAAATTAAAAAGGAAATTGGAATCGAATTTTTTAACTTTAAACTTAACGGTCAAGGGATCGACGACCTGGATAGCTTCGATCCCCGCGTAATATTTCCGGTTGGCCGCGGCCGTCTTGGGGTCTAAAAGCCTTTCGAAAGAATACTTTACGTCTTCGGCGGTGCAAGGTTTCCCGTCGTGGAACTTGATCCCCTGGTGGAGAATGAAGGTATATTCTTTCCCGTCGCTGGAAATTTTAAAGCTTTTAACCAGGGCGGGAACCACCTTCCCATTTCGGTCAACCTTGACCAGACTTTCCAGGATGTTGTAGTGGACCACCCGCTTGATGGCGGACGCTGGGTTCGTTGTCGGGTCCAGGCCCAGGGGTTCGGCTGACATGGCAATGGTCAGCGTCCCTCCAGGGGTTGGCTTTTGCGCTAAAGCTTCCCCAGAAAGGATTCCCAAAAAAACCAGGCTGAAAAAGATCGGGAAAAGTCCGGCCCATTTTCCCCAATGCGCTTGTTTAAACATTTTAGAATTCCCTCCTCTAAAAAAAGATGTAACGTTTTTATAGCACCCAGGGGAGAAGATGGCAAGTTTTTCAGTATTTTACCTCAAGCAAGAAAAGCCCCTGGGGAGGCGCTGTAATTCCCGCTTGCCGACGGTCCAGAGCTTTCTGAATTTTCTGGAAATCTTCCCCGGTAATCTTCCCTCGACCAACATTCACCAGCGTTCCCACAATGTTACGCACCATATGCTTTAAAAATCCATTGGCTTCGATGGTGAAGTGGAGGAAAACCTGTTTTTTTACAAACCATTCCGCCTTAAAAACTTCCCTTACCGGTTCAGTTGGATCCGGGTCGGCAGCCTGAAATGAAGAAAAATCCTGCCTCCCCAAAAGATTTCTGGCGGCATCCTGCATGGCGCTTACATCCAACGGCACGGGAATATGCCAGGAGTAATTGCGTAAGATGGCTGAAGGGAGTTCCTGGTTGAGGATCACATAAAGGTAGGTTTTTCGTTTGGCCCCGAATTGAGCATGGAAATATTCATCCGCTTCTTCGACGGATTTGATGATGATGTCAGAGGGAAGGAGGCTCTTGAGACCACGGAGAAAACCATCTGGCGGGATTGAAGAAGAGGTCTTGAAGTTGGCCACCTGACCCAGCGCGTGAACGCCGGCATCCGTCCTTCCGGAAGCTATCAGGCGAACACGCTGCTTAGTCATTATCTCTATTTTCTTTTCAATGACCTCCTGGATGGTCAGGGCATTAGGTTGAACCTGCCAACCGTGGTAATTCGTCCCATCATATTCGATCAGCAACTTAATGTTGCGCATCAATTTATTCTTTAGATTCTTTCTACAACCATTGCCCCGCCCATGCCTCCGCCAACGCAAAGAGTGGCCAGTCCATAACGCGCCTGGCGCTTTTTCATCTCGAAGAGCAGAGTAACCAGAATACGCGCTCCGCTGGCTCCGATGGGATGGCCCAGGGCAATCGCTCCGCCGTTGACATTCACCTTTTCCAGGTCCCAGCCCATCATCCGGTTGACATAGACAGCCTGGGCGGCAAAGGCTTCGTTGGCTTCCACCAGGTCCAGGTCTTTCACGGTCAACCCGGCCCGGGCCAGGGCTTTCTCACTGGCCGGAACCGGACCTGTGCCCATGATTTCCGGAGCCACACCGGCCGTGGCATAAGCCTTGATCAGGGCTATGGGCTCAAGGCCAAGCGCCCTAACTTTTTCCCCTGACATGACTACTATGGCTGCTGCGCCGTCGTTGATTCCCGAGGCGTTGCCGGCCGTAACCGTTCCATCTTTCTTGAAGGCCGGCCGGAGTCCGGTCAGGGCTTCCATGGTTGTGCCTGGCCGGGGGTGCTCATCCGTATCGAAAATAACCGGGTTCCCTTTTTTCTGGGGGATGGGCACGGGAACGATTTCATCCTTGAACCTTCCTTCTTTAATTGCCTTCCCGGCTTTTTGCTGGCTGCTCAAGGCGAAGGCATCCTGATCCTGCCGGGTAACTCCGAACCTTTCGGCTACGTTTTCGGCGGTGACGCCCATATGATAACGGTTAAAGATGTCCAGAAGGCCGTCATGAATCATTCCATCCACCAGGGGCCCGTCGTTCATCCGGTATCCCCAGCGCGCTCCCGGCAGTAAAAAAGGAGCCTGGCTCATGGACTCTATCCCTCCGGCAACGACAATATCCGCGTCGCCGGCCTTGATGGCCTGGGCGGCCATCATGACCGATTTCAGGCCCGAGGCACAAACCTTATTGATGGTCGTGGCCGGGACTTCTTGGGGAATCCCCGAGCGGATGAGCACCTGCCGCGCCGGATTCTGCCCTTGCCCTGCTGTTAACACGTTCCCCAGGATGACTTCTTCCACCTGTTCGGGCTTAATCTTGGCCCGCTTCAAAGCTTCTTCCACGGCAATCTTTCCCAGCTCCACTGCCGGGATGTCTTTCAACGCCCCACCGAAGGTTCCTACGGCAATGCGGGCAGCACTGACGATGACCACTTCTCTCATATTTTCCTCCATTTTGTTAATACTCACCGCAGAGTACGCTGAGAACGCAGAAATAATAGTGTCATAAATCCGCAGCACGAAATTCAAAATTCGGATTTAATTATTTTTCGGCGATCTCTGCGCTCTCTGCGGTGAATATTTTTTTATCCTTTCTCTGAAATCTTGGCCAGTTTCTTGGCCATTTTTTTCTTCTGTTCCAAATTTCCGGCACGCATGTACATGACCTTCTGTGCCTGGGGAGAACCTGCTCCATGCATGGATTCGGCCAGGGCCGTTCCGCCGGTCATATTCTCGATTAGCCGCAGCAGGCGCATGCGATCTTGGGTGGAAATATTGGCTACCCCTTTCAAATATTTCTCCACGTACTTGGCCACCTCGGGATTCTTCAGGTCATCTTCGAAGGGCATGGTGGCAATGATCCCGCCGGCAATGTCATGGGCCAGCCGGGCCACCTCATAAACGTTTTTTGTAACATTATATTTTGTGGTGTTGGCCAGTAGGGTATCCGGTTCCCAGTTCCCCGCTTTCATCCTGTGGCCCAAGGCCGAACAGGCTATGCTTCCGGTATAAACGGTTTCGGCCAGATGGGTCATTTCCGCGAGTTTGTCGCGCACATGGGAAGCCTGAGAGGTCCCCTGGTAATCCGCGGCCAGGGCGCTGGCTCCCACCAGAACATCGGCCAAACCTCCCTTGCACCCGCCATAATTCTGCCTATGCAGGGAAGCAAAGCGCTCCACCAGAGCGCCGGCAAATTCCACTTCGCCGCACATGAAAACCCGCTCCCAGGGTACGAATACATTATCCAGAACGATCAGGGCTTCTCCGCCTACCAGGCCGAATTCCGGATTGCCGGTGTCCATTCCTTCTCCCTCAAATTTCCTCTCTTCATTGGTCTGCCGGCCGAAGATCATGGTCACGCCGGGGGCATTCACCGGAACCGCGCAGGCCACGGCATAGTCTTTATCTTCCGGCCGCATGGCCTGTGTCGGCATGATAAGCATTTCGTGGGAGTTGACGGCGCCAGTTTGATGGGCTTTGGCGCCGCGAATGACGATCCCTTCTTCCTTCTTTTCCACGATATGGGTAAAAAGGTCCGGGTCGGCTTGC
Source organism: Thermodesulfobacteriota bacterium (assembly GCA_030018715.1). GTDB lineage: Bacteria > Desulfobacterota > SM23-61 > SM23-61 > SM23-61 > JAHJQK01. The sequence continues at coordinate 12,787 of JASEHN010000027.1, forward strand.
TGGCTGGGGCTTTTGGAACGATCACCCTTGGGATCGGTCATCGAACCTACAACCATGAAATTGTCGTCCTGGATGTATTCGATGAACTTCTTGAGTCGTGAGTGGTAGGGTGTGCCATGTTTTTCATCAATTTCATAGGTGGTGCTGTATAGGGCATTCATGGCATCGAACCCCACGCAGCGCTGGAAGCAGCTTCCGGTTTCGTGGGAAATGAGCCGGAGCATCTGCACCTTCTTGATCAGATCATCCCTGTTCTGATGGATGTGGGTAAAGCGGTTAATCCTCTTGCCCGTCAAATGGGACGTAGCCGTCATCAAATCTTCATGTTCCGGCATCAGGGCCAGCTCGTAAGTTTTAGCCGCGGCGTTGATATGGGGCACAAAGGCCGGGTGAGTGGTAATGTCCTTCACCCGTTTCCCTTTATAATAAACGACATGGTTCAGCTTTTTCAGGCTATTTATGTAATCTTCTTTGGTCTTGATCATCGGGAACCCCTTCCTCGAAAAACTTGGAATGTTGGAATACTGGAATATTGGAATAAAGGGTTGGTCAAAAGGACCTTTCTTCTGGTCCATTCTTCCATCCTTCCATTATTCCATTTTTATTATCTTCCCTTCAGGATGTTACTCGATATGACCAACCTCATAACTTCGGAAGTCCCTTCATATATCTCCGTGATCCGGGCGTCGCGGAAATGCCTTTCCACGTTGTATTCTTGAATGTACCCGTATCCCCCATGAATTTGAATTGCCTTGGTGGTTATGCGGCTGGCCGCTTCCGAGGCGTACAGCTTGGCCATGGCCGCCTCTTTTTCGTAGCGCTGTTTGTGATCCTTCAGAAAAGCGGCCCGGAGCGTCAATAGCCGGGCAGCATCCAGCTCGGTGGCCATGTCGGCGATCATCCATTGAATGGCCTGGAACTGGGAAATGCGTTTCCCGAACTGCACCCGGGTCCGGGAATATTCCGTGGATGCCTCCAGGGCGGCGCGGGCAATACCCAGAGCCTGGGCGGCAATCCCGATCCGCCCCCCGTCCAATGTGTTCATGGCCACATAAAATCCCTGGCCTACCTGACCCAGGAGATTCTCTTTGGGGATGCGGCAATCTTCCATGATCAACTCGGCTGTCCCAGAAGCCTTTATTCCTAACTTCTTCTCCACCGCCCCTACGGAAAAGCCAGGAGTCTTACAATCCACGATAAAGGCGCTGATCCCCTTGTACCCTTTGCTCTTATCGGTCATGGCCATGAGCACGCAATAGTCAGACACGTTTCCGTTGGTAATAAAGTTTTTCTTGCCGTTGATTATCCATTCATCCCCCTGGAGAACGGCTGTAGTCTTCTGGGCAGACGCATCTGACCCGGCTTCGGGTTCGGTCAATCCGAAGCAACCCAGCTTTTTCCCTGAAGCCAGGGGGGTAAGATATTTTTGCTTTTGTTCCTCTGTTCCGAAGGTGGAAATGGGATCGCAGACCAGGGAGTTATTCACAGACATGATCACTCCCACGCTGGCGCATCCCCGGGAAATTTCTTCCAGGGCCACCGCGTAACTGACAACGTCGGCTCCCCCTCCGCCATAAACGTCCGGGATGGCCATGCCCATCAGGTTCAGTTCAGCCATTTTCTGGACTATTTCCACCGGGTGGCGTTCTGTTTTATCCAGTTCCGGGGCCTTGGGTTTAATTTCATTTTCGGCAAAATCACGGGCCATCTGTTGAATCATTTTTTGTTCTTCACTTAGTTCAAAATCCATCGGGTCACTCCTTTCCCCATTCATCACCTCCAGCAACGAAACGTTTATAATTCTCCTTCATTTCCTTCCGTTGCTGGCGCTCCCTGAACCGGCGCTATTTTACCATCCCCCTTCCGAAAGTCAAAGGCAAAATCCTCCTTGCCCACTTTCACTTTTCAATAAATTGATGAATTCACCCTATAGTTGCAAAAAAGCTGAGGTCAAAATGATTTATCGCGCAGTCTTGAGC
>JASEHN010000549.1 GCA_030018715.1 Thermodesulfobacteriota bacterium
TATGTCTGTCAACCACTATATGTAGGGGGTACCCACTCTAAAGCCGGAAGGACCAAAATTTGATCAAATAATTTGGAGATGATCCTTGATGAACTCGTAAAAAGTCCAAAAGCCCCTTTTTTCGTCATTCCGGCGGAAGCCGGAATCCAGTTATTTCAATGAGTTATCAAACCTCTGGACTCCGGTTTTCACCGGAGTGACGACTTTTTACAAGATCATCATCCTTGAACTTATAACTTAACGTAGGTTTTTCAACGAAGCATTAACATGACCTGGATCAAAATCTGCGGGATCACCAACATTCAGGATGCCCTGGAGGCTGCTTCCCTGGGAGTGGATGCCCTGGGTTTTATTTTCGCCCCAAGCCCGAGAAGAGTTGAACCTTTTGTTGCCCGGGAGATTATCGGCCACCTGCCAGAATCCGTTTTAAAGGTGGGGGTCTTTGTCAACGAAGATCTGGCCGAGGTGGCCCGAATTGCCGACTATTGCAGCCTGGATATGATCCAACTTCATGGGCAGGAAACCCCGGAATATTGCCTCAAGGTAGCCCTTCCGGTGATTAAGGCCATAAGGGTTAAAAATATGGAGAGTCTGAAAGAGATGGAAAAATATCCTTTCACATCGATTTTGCTTGATGCCTGGAGCCAGGAGCAGGCCGGAGGGACGGGAAAAATCTTCCACTGGGAAATGGCTGTGGAAGCGCGTAAAAAAATAAATTTCATTCTTTCCGGGGGCCTGAACCCGGGGAACGTGAGACAGGCCGTGCGCATTTTACGGCCGTTCGGGGTGGATGTTTGCTCCGGGGTGGAAAGGAGCGCAGGAAAGAAGGACTTATTCAAGATGACTGACTTTGTGAAGGAGGTTAAAAAAACCGATGAGTCAACCTGACAGGAAAGGACATTTTGGAATTTTTGGCGGAAAATATGTTCCGGAAACCTTAATGGCTCCCCTAAAAGAATTGGAGAAAGCTTATCTTGCTCTTAGAAAGGATAACCCGTTCCAGAAAGCCATTGCCGCCTACCTGAAAGATTATGCGGGAAGACCTACCCCCCTTTATTTTGCGGCCAGGCTCACCGAGGAATTTAAGGGATGCCGGATTTACCTCAAGCGGGAAGATTTGGCCCACACCGGAGCGCACAAGATCAATAACACCCTGGGCCAGGCCTTGTTGGCCGGGAAGATGGGGAAGAAAAGAATCATTGCCGAAACCGGCGCAGGTCAACATGGAGTTGCTACGGCCACGGCCGCTGCTCTTGTGGGACTGCAATGCGCAGTCTATATGGGAGAAGAAGACATAAGGCGGCAGTCCTTGAACGTCTTCCGCATGAGGCTTCTCGGGGCCGAAGTGATTCCGGTTTCATCGGGGTCCAAGACCCTGAAGGATGCCATTAACGAGGCCATCCGGGATTGGGTGACCAACGTTCGGGATACCTATTACCTGATCGGGTCCGTGGTCGGCCCTCACCCTTATCCCATGATGGTCAGGGATTATCAATCGGTGATCGGCAAGGAAGTTAAAAGACAGGTGATGGAGAAAGAGGGCCGGCTTCCCGATTGCCTGGTGGCCTGCGTGGGTGGCGGAAGCAATGCCATCGGCCTCTTCCATCCGTTTCTAAAAGACGACGTGCGTTTTATCGGCGTGGAAGCGGCCGGCCTGGGATTGTTAAGCGGCAAACATGCGGCTTCGCTTAATGCCGGCTCTATCGGAACGCTTCACGGGAGCATGAGCTACATCCTGCAGGACGATTCCGGAAATATTATGGAGACGCACTCCGTCTCCGCTGGTTTGGATTATCCCGGGGTCGGGCCGGAACACGCTTTTTGGAAAGAGATCCGGAGAGCGGAATACGCCACAGTTACCGATGAAGAAGCAATGGCCGCCTTTCATCTTCTTTCCAAAACCGAAGGAATCCTCCCGGCCCTGGAAAGCGCCCATGCCCTGGCCTACGCCGGAAAGATTGCTCCTTCCCTGGGGAAAGACCGGATCATGGTGGTGAATCTATCCGGGCGGGGAGATAAAGACGTGCAGTCCATAGCAGCAAAAATGGGGGTGGATTTATGAGTAGAATCCAGAAAACATTTAGAGATTTAAAGAAAAAGGGACAGGCCGCCCTCATTCCTTTCTTAGTGGCCGGCGACCCCGACCTTAAGACAACCGGAGACCTGATCTTAAAAATAGCCGAAGCCGGGGCAGACATCATCGAATTAGGCGTGCCTTATTCAGATCCGCTGGCCGATGGCCCGACGATCCAGGCTGCCGCGCACCGGGCTTTGCAAAGAGGAATTAACCTAAAGTCCATACTCAACCTGACTGGAAATTTAAAGAGGAAAACCCCTCCTCTGGTCATCATGACCTACTTCAACCCTGTTTTTCGCTATGGCTTGAAGGCTTTTGCTGAAGATTGCCGGGAGTGCGGAATCGAAGGGGTGGTCATCCCTGACCTCCCGCCGGAAGAAGCAGGGCCGTGGATTAAGGAAGCCAGAAAAACCGGGATAGATACGATTTTTTTAACGGCCCCGACCAGTTCACCAGAGCGAATCAGTTTGGCGAGCAAAGTTAGCCGCGGATTCATTTACCATGTATCGGTAACTGGGGTAACCGGCGTTCGAGGGAAATTATCCGAAGACCTGGAGTTAGCAGTCCGGAAGATAAGGGAGATAAGTAAAAAGCCGGTAAGCGTCGGCTTCGGCATATCCACACCGGAGCAGGCCAGGGAAGTCAGCCGCTTTGCCGATGGCATCATTGTGGGCAGCGCCATCGTAAAGATTATTGAGGATGGCGGGGAAAGGAAAGAAGTAATCCAACGGGTAGGAGCCTTTATCTCATCGCTCGCTGCGGCCATTCGCTGATTTCTTTCCTTCCCAAGAATT
>JASEHN010000550.1 GCA_030018715.1 Thermodesulfobacteriota bacterium
TCCCTCGGCGGCAGATTTTTCCAGCAACCCCTCATAGGCAGCGGCTTTTACATCTACGTTTAGCGCAGTCCATTCGATTTCATCGATGAGGTTGACAAGACGTTTTAAATTGACCGGGTTGCTAAAGCGGGACAAAGCCCCGGCATAGATGGCCCCGAGCATTCCGGGTTGTTCTCCCAGACCTCTCAAGGTTTTCATGTAGTGGTCCGTCAGATCAACTCCCGATTTTTCCCTTAAAACAGACCAGGCATATTCGGAAGGGATTTTTACCCCTTTCTCCTCGATCATCTTGAGGAATAAGAGATAGGTCAATTGCTCTATGTAGTCGCCATAGTCAATTCCGTCATGGCGGAGGGTGTGGCAAAAACCCCAGAGCTTACCAACGACGTCGGTCATAGATCTCCTCTCTAAAAATCCCCCTCACCCTGGCCCTCTCCCGCAAGGAGAGAGGGAATAAAACTGACCTCCCCTATTATATCAACTCATCCCCATGTTGGTGAATCATATCTCATCCTTCTCTCACCCACTTCCCTCAGCGGGAGAGGAGGATACGGACAAGGAAGCTTATTAAGAGGATATATCATTCAGGATAACCCTCCTTAAGAACATATGTTCTATAGGGGTCTTTGGGACCTGTTCCCATCTCGGCGAGGACACCATCCGTGACCAGTTTACGCAAGCGGGTTCTTGCAGTCCGGTCAGATGTCTTCCAAAGCCGTGCCGCTTCTTGCGTGGAGATCTGGCCTTTTTGAGCAAGATAACGTATAAGCTGATTATGCCAATCAGGTCGTGCAGGGGCGGCAACTCTTGTCCCAAAGAGTGTGACCCGGAAGTTTGTGCCTATCTCTTCAAATCTGGGTGGTTTTAAGCCTGTCTCAGCGCAGACTGCCAGCATCCTCCCAATACCGGAGCCCCACTGCTCGATGAGGCCCAATTCCCGAAAAGTGCGTCCAATCACTCTATTCCGAAGGCGAGAAACTCCGGAAAGGGCTGCTTCGATTGTTAAGCCGAATGGCAATAGTCCAGGATTTGTGATCTCAATGCGGTCATCGAAGATCGCAAGCTTTGTTCCAGTGCCCCCAATTGAATAATCCGCATGGACAACAGCATTTATGATGGCTTCTCGAATCACAGGGGGAGGATACTGTGCTCGTTCTCTCCGGCGGATTCGACCAATGTCGATGCTCTGGAGAGTGTGCCGTTCAACAAAGGAAATTGCGCTCTCGACAGCCTTTGGGAGAGGTTCATCGATTTCTGTCTGATCGATAAATCTTGATGTATCAGTCCCTTGAAATCGAGCGCAGCGAATATTTGCATCCGGGAAAAAACGACCTCGATTCTTTCCGAAAAGAAGCACAGCACCATTTGTAGGAACTTCTCGCCCTCTGTATTCCACAACAAGACCCAGGGATTTTCGTTTAGGAAAATTAAGAGGTCGTGATACGGCTGCGAAGAACTCGGAAGCTACTCGGAAGTCAACCTCTTCCGAGCTCGTTTCCGTGCATGGTTGCTCATCGAAGAAGGTGTTACGGGCCAGGAGGCGGATTTCAGTAATTATTTCGGCTCCTGCCCGACGATTTGTTGATCCCAAACGAATGTAGACCCCCGACCCCGGACCCTCTGATCGAACGTAATAAGGGCCAATTGCATGGGGTATGGTAACTACAATAAGTTCCCGATCACGCCAGGAATGGATCTGTAGGTCGGGGATAAGAAGGGGGCGAATACCATCTGCAAATGAATTGGCAAGGCGTTCTTCTTCTGCCAGGGGGTCGGTTATACCAACAACCTCTTTCGTTCGGTCACGAACGCCAATAACGATGGACCCACCCGCAGTATTCGCAAAGGCAACGGCAGTCTGGACAATGCGTTGCAGGGATTTACAATTCTCCTTGAATTCCAGTGTCTTGCCTTCATCCCTGGCCAGGTAGGATTGAATCATCCACGATATCTCCTTATTAGATCGCTTCTTCTCGCTATCATCCACCTCGCCTCTGATCATTCTTTCCCTGGCACAACCTACGTGCAGGCCACACTCCTTGCAGACTTTTCACTATCTAAGGCCAATGGTTCGTTTCCTTTTTAGGTCCCAATTTGTGACTTAAAAATTCAGGCCGCGACGGCCTCGTTTATTTCATGAATAATGTTCTTTAATTCACCGGTAAAAATCTTGTTCAATTTATTCCAGGAAAGTCCTTCGCGGGTGAAAATGGGAAGGGAATCTATATCCTCTTCCTCCATCAGCAGGTTTTCGATCAGGTGTCTCCTGATCAAGGCCAGCCATTTCTCTTGCTCCGCCGTAAAAGAGCGGCCGGATTTAATTTTGTTCAGGGCTCTATCAACCCTCAGTTCCGGGGTAAGCAATTCATCACCCCTGGCAGCATAACGGATCATGGAAATGATGTCCGCGAGTTCCTTGTTGTAGGCACGGCGAAGGTTCTTTTCGGTAAATTTATCATCCAGGAAATCCGGGTGGGTGCTCAAAATCTCCCTGAGGGTCTTCAAGTGCTTAGGGTCAAACTCCCGGGGGCGATGCAGAAGTATCTCCAGGGCTTCAATATGGCGGGGGTTCTCCCTTACGAATCTTTCAAATTCCTGAAGATAGTCCTGCGGCCCAAGTTCTCTGCCATCCTTGGCCCGGAAAATTATTCTTGAGCTTACATAATCTTCCGCCGAATCTGCTCTGAGGAAGGGCTTTTGGGGACGCGGATATTTTTCACAGATATGAAGAAAGTCTTCGCTTTGTAAAATCTCGATGGTCTGTTCCCATTTTTGCTCCAGCCTCTGATGCAGGGTCCGGGCAAATTCGGCGACATCACAGTCCAGGATATAATTAAACTCGAGCCTGCCCTCCTGGGTGATACTTTTGG
>JASEHN010000551.1 GCA_030018715.1 Thermodesulfobacteriota bacterium
CTAAACACCGTCATTCCCGCCCCCGCTTTCGCGAGGGTAAACTCCAACGGGAATCCAGGGCAGCTTGAAAAATCTGGATTCCGGGGCGTGCTTCGCTTGCCCGGAATGACGATTGAGATTTTGAGATTTGCAAGAACCTCCTATACAATTAAATCACACCTTCTCTTTTCAAGCCTTCGATTTCTAACTCCTCGTAACCAAGCTCCTTAAGCACGTCCACCGTATGCTCCCCAAATCGGGCCGGAGCTAAGCGAATATCGGGAGGAGTGGCTGATAATTTGATCGGGGAGGCCAAGATTTTCATATTCCCCTTTTGGGGATCGCTAAATTCCAACACCATCTTCCTCTGCTTCACCTGGGGATCATGCAAGGCTTCGTCGAGGTGCAGGACTTTTCCAAAACAAATATCTAAATCCTTCAATTCTTCCATCCACTCCTCGCGGGTTTTGCTTTTAAAAATGGCGCGCAGAAAAATGAAGATCTCCTGGCGTTTCTCTCCTTCAGCATATTGGTGTTGAATGTAATCTTCCCGTTTAAATTTTTGGCAGAGGGCCACCCAGAAGCGGTGTTCTAAAGCTCCCAGCGAAATGTATTCCCCATCCTTGGTTTCGTAAACCTGGTAGCAGGGATACCTACCGCTAAGAATGGTGTCGCTTTTTTGGGGGGTGATATTTTGGCCCCAGAGCAGGCTAACCAGAAACGGCAGCATGGCGACAATTCCATCCAGCATGGATATGTCGATGTATTGTCCTTTGCCGGTCTTCTGGCGGGCAATCAGGGCGGCCATAATCCCCAGGGCGGCGTACATCCCCCCGGCGGCCATGTCCGCAACCTGGATTGGAGGAATAACCGGTTTTCTCCCTGGCTCACCCGTCAGCCCCAGGACCCCTCCAAAGCTCAGATAGTTGATGTCATGCCCCACCATGTCTTTGTAGGGGCCGTCCTGCCCATAGCCCGTTACCGAGCAATAGATCAACCTTTCATTGATTTCCTTCATCCTTTCATAATCGATCCCCAACCGCTCCGTGACCCCGGGGCGAAATCCTTCGAGGACTACATCGGCATCTTTAACCAGGCGGTAAAAAATCTCTCTTCCTCTGGGATGTTTCAGATTCAAAGTCATGTGCCGCTTATTGCGCATAACCGTGGGCATCCCCGGCCCCTCCCCTTCAAACCGCCGGTCCTCGATGCGCAGGACCTCGGCCCCCAAATCTGCCAGAATCATAGAGCAGTAAGGGCCGGGAAAAAGCCGGGATAAGTCTAAAACTTTTATTCCTTCTAACGCTCGCATTTTCCTCCTTCAGATTTTCCTACTTATTATTCCATTATTCCAGTATTCCATTATCCCCGATTCCCCGTTTCACCGTTTCTCTCTCTTGACGGCCTCCCCATACTGAATTAGGCCTTTTAACGCCTTGATGGTCTGGTCAGGAAGCGAGTAAACCGGAATTCCATTGGTTTCTAATTCCTGGATTTCTTCTGCGATTAACCCGCGGGGAGAATTGGCGCAGAGCAGGATAGGTTTTCCCGACCTCTGCTTCTGCCGGAGAACGGGGTCTTTGATCCTCCGGGGAGTCATGAAGGGATGATGGAGCAGAAAGATCACCAAAGCATCTACGTTCTGATCATGCAAGATCAAGTGAACCGTTTCCTCGAAAGCCCGCTCATCCCTGGCGAAAGCCATATCTACAGGATTTGTGCGAATAGTCAAGGGAGGCAGGAGGTAGTTCAATTTTTCTTGAGTACTCCCGGAGAAGGTGGCCATGCGCAACCCATGGCGCACGACTGCATCCGTCAGCAGAATTCCAGGTCCGGCCTGGAAAGACATCACGGCAACATTTCTTCCCGCAGGAGGTGGAAGCATGGACAGAATTTTGGCCGTGTCCAGGAGCTCGTCTGGCTCCGGCATTACAATCGCCCCGGCCTGTCTTAAAGAAGCCTCGTAGATTTCATAACGCCCGGCCATCGACCCGGTATGTGAGCGCGCCGCCTTCAGGGAAGCGGAATAACGCCCGGCCTTCATGGCCACCACCGGTTTTTGGGGAGCCAAATTTTTTATAGCCGCAATTAATGGCTTGGGATCTTCCAGGCCTTCGATAAAAAGGATGAGGCATTTTGTCTGGTCATCCCGGGCAAAAAAAGGTAAAAGGTCGGCAAAATCAACATTACATCGGTTTCCCAGGCCTATCACTTTTCCCAGTCCTACCCCGTCATCAAGGGCCTGGTAGGCGATCAAATGGGAAACCCCGCCGCTCTGGCTGATGACGGAGATCGGTCCGGGTTTCAGGGAAGAGAAGATCGGCGTGAATGAGGCATTGAGATTAGCATGTATGTTGACCATTCCAAATGTGTTGGGTCCAATGATCTTGATTCCTCCCTGGTTGGCCACAGCGGCCATCTTTTCCTGGAGTTTCTCTCCTTCGGAATTATCTATCTCCCGGAACCCAGCCGTTATAATGACTGCTCCGCGCACGCCTTTTTTCTGGCAGGCTTGCAAAGCTGAAATGGCCCCGGATGCCGGAACCGTTAGGATCGCCAGATCCACCTCACCAGGGACTTGTTGTAAATCCGGATAAGCCGGCATTCCCAAAATCTCTTTCTCTTGAGGGTGGATGGGGTAGATCGGTCCCGGAAAGGCACTCCCTTGCAGGCTAAGAAGGCACTGATGGCCCATCTTCAGAGGGTTGGGCGAGGCCCCGATTACAGCAACGGAACGAGGGTTAAAAAGAAAATGAAAAGAATCATGGGGATTTTCCATGGCAAAAGCATCATATACTTTTCCAGATTCTGGCGTCAACCATATCCTTTTCTTGCCACCCCCCAGTTTTTAGTTAGGGCCCAGGCTCTGGCCCAGGGGCGCTTC
>JASEHN010000552.1 GCA_030018715.1 Thermodesulfobacteriota bacterium
ATCCCACAGTCTGTCCTCATCCGGGCAGACAAAATAATCGAATGTCATGGGGGACGTTCTTTCTGAATTGACTTGACAAGTACGGGTGAATCGTCTAAAGGTGGATTATGCCCAGGCAGCCAAGACTCGATGCCCCTGGAACATTACACCATGTGATGGGGAGGGGAATTGAGGGAACAAAAATATTCAGGAAGGATACGGATCGGGAGGATTTCCTTTCTCGAGTGGGAGACCTATGCCAGGAAGGTTTTCTTGCGGCCTATGCCTGGTCGCTCATGGAGAGCCATTTTCACCTGTTGGTGAGGACGGGGCATCAATCCCTTTCCAAGAGCATGCGGAAGCTTCTCACGGGCTATGTGATTAACTTCAATCGTAGGCACAAGCGATACGGCCATCTGTTCCAGAATCGGTACAAATCCATCGTATGCGAGGACGACCCTTACCTTTTGGAACTGACGCGATATATCCATTTGAATCCGGTGCGAGCCGGGGTTGTGCAGGATATGAGATCCCTTTCGGGATACCCTTGGACAGGTCATTCCGTTTTAATGGACGAGGTGAAGAGGGAATGGCAGGACACGGATACGATCTTGGCCTATTTTGGGAAGAGAAAGAAGGTAGCTCGGATCAAGTATGAGGAGTTTGTGAGGGAAGGGATGGCCCTAGGTAGGCGGCCGGAGTTGGTGGGAGGAGGATTGATCAGGAGTCTAGGAGGATGGGCAGAGGTGTTATCGGTGCGGAGGAAGGGAAACAAGGCATCATCGGACCAGCGGATTTTGGGGAGCAGTGAATTTGTGGAGGATTTATTGTCAGAGGTGGATGCGCGGGAGAAGGAGACGTTAAGGTTGTCGGTCCGGGTACGTGATTTGGGCTTGGTGGCGGAGGAAATTAAGAAAGGAGAGGGGCTTGGGGAGTCGGAATTGCGATCTGGGAGGCGGCAGAGGAAGGTATCGAGAGGGAGGCGTTTGTTTTGCCAGTTGGTAGTGGGGAAGATGGGATATCCGGGTGCGGAGGTGGCGCGGTTTCTGGGTGTAACGACATCGGCTGTAATCCGTGCGGCCTATTCGGAGGAACTGCCTGAACTCCAAAAGTATCTGTAAGTTCATTCAGAAAGAACGTCCCCCTCTATTGGTCTGGAACGGATCGAATCCGGCATCCTTGCAGAACGCGGGGCTTGCGCGAGAAGCGGCCCAGGCGGCTGGGGTAGAGATCATCTCCGTCGACATTCAGGATCTCCGCCGCCTCGACGGCGCCTTCGCGGACCTGAGCAAAAGCGGGGCCCAGGCGATCTTCCTGGTGGAAGATCTCCAATTCTTCCTTCAACGCAAGCGGATCTGCGAGTTGGCGACTGCGACTCGACTCCCCGCGATCTGCCCGGCGCACGATTATGCCGATGCCGGCTGCCTCATGGCGTACGGGGTCAAGTTGGTCGACATGTTCCGGCAGTCCGCGTCGTATGTGGACCGAATCCTCAAAGGCGCGAGGCCGGCCGACCTGCCGATAGGGCCACCGACACGCTTCGAGCTTGTAATCAATGCCGGCACCGCCAGGGCTATCGGTGTAACAATCCCACAGTCTGTCCTCATCCGGGCAGACAAAATAATCGAATGATTGAGCATCGGATCCACCAGGCCTCATACTGGGAAAGAGGCATCGGCGTCAAAGCTATACAATACACTTTACAGGAATAGTGCAAAAGGGGAAGGGACTGCCTAACCAATCACTCCAGCGGATGGCTTACAGCCACCGCTGATTTCCGCCGTTATGCGGCATATTGGCCATCATTGGCTTGTGTTGGGAACGCAGCCAACCCTATCAAATCTTTGCATTCATGGGAGGGATAACTGATGGAGAAATATTTTTTTCTCATCCTCATCAACTTATTGATCTCTGCCGCTATCTATTTCGGTATTGCCGCTTTGTTCATCCTAGCTGGCAAACGTAAGAAGCCAAATACTGATAAACACAGTCTAACCTTCAATGAGTTGTTCTTCGATTATACTAACCTGCCACAACTGAAAACCTTTGCTGCAAGAGACGGCAAACAATTAGCGTATCGGCATTATACAGCTCAATCCGATAAGGTGATCATCCTCCTACATGGCTCGGGTTGGCATAGCCAGTATTTCCTACCTTTAGCTGAATTCCTTAGCTCAGAGGGTCTGGCTCAGGTATTCACCCCAGATCTGCGTGGACATGGACATACACCCGAAAGGCGAGGCGATGTGGACTACATTGGTCAATTCGAAGATGATTTGGCGGATCTTATCGCCATTATTCGAGAGGATAACCCGAACGCAATGCTGATTGTGGGCGGCCACTCATCTGGAGGCGGGCTTGCTATACGCTTTGGGGGAAGCAGATATGGTAATCAAGCCGACGCCTATATGCTGCTTTCTCCTTTTCTCAAATATAATGCACCTACGATGCGCGCCAATTCAGGCGGATGGGCTCATGCTCACTTTTGGCGAATTGCTGGGCTGACCATGCTAAATAATGTGGGGATTCATTGGTTTGATTATTTGACGGCCCTTGAGTTCAACATGCCGGAAGAAGCTCGGGATGGAACCGAAACTCTGTCGTATTCTCATCGACTCAACACGGCCTACGCTCCTCGCAACTATAAAAAAGATCTCAGAGCCATAAAGCAACCATTATTGGTTGTCGTCGGCATTGCAGATGACGCCTTTATTGCTGATCAATTTGAACCAGTAATTTCTCAGTACACAGCGGTTCAGGTTGAGCTTTTGCCAGACTTAACGCACATGGGCGTGGTTGTTAGTCCTGAAGTACGACCCGTTGTCAAAGAATGGCTGGAAGGTCTTGGTAAGTCATTGCCGTTTGCCTCATAACTTTTTAG
>JASEHN010000553.1 GCA_030018715.1 Thermodesulfobacteriota bacterium
GAAACCCCACCCATCCCCAGTATCTTCGATTTCCGCTTAATGCTTTTTCCAGCATGGCTCCCTCATACGATATAGTAAACCTGGGGCCGAGTCCCCAATCCCGGTTTGCGCCGGATGGTGAAATGAGCTTGAAGGATTTTCCGGATCTCAGCCTCTGGATTCTCCAAGTCTCCAAACACCAGAGCCTTCTCTTTACATCCTTCCACGCAAGCGGGAAGAAGACCTTTGGCCAACCTTTCCTCGCAGAAGTTACATTTTTCCACCACCCCTTTGGTGCGGGTGGGAAAACCTGGGTTGATTTCTTTGATGAATGGGCGGGGATCCCGGTAATTCATGGATCTGGCCCCATACGGACAACCAGCAATGCAGAACCGGCACCCGATGCAGCGATGGTAATCCATCATCACAATGCCATCTTTTCTTTGGAACGTTGCTTTGGTGGGACATACCCGCACGCAGGGGGGGTTAGTGCAATGGTTGCAAAGAACGACGACCTGTTTCCCCCTCCATCCTGCTGCCAAATAGTCGTGTTCCTGTTCCGGAAATACATCCCGGAAAGGTTCATTCCATATCCATTTAATCTCGTCCTTAGAATTTTTAAAGTCGGGAACGTTGTGCGCTCGATGGCAGGCCTCGATACAGTCCCGGCAACTGCCTGGACATTTCTTGGGGTTGACTGCCATGGCCCACCTCTTGCCCACCAACCTCTCCGCAGTGGGGATTATTTTTGGGGAATCACTTCCACCCAGAGCCTCAAAGTCTGGTTTGATGCTGACTCCCACCAGAGAGAGACCCATAATTTTCAAGAAGGTTCGGCGGCTATGATTCATCGCTGAGCCTCCTTCGGGACCACATGGCAGCTCCAGCAATTCGGTTTGACCCCGGAGTAGTTGTGGCAGGCGTCGCAAAATTTATCCTTATTGGAATGGCAGCTAAGACAGGTCTGGGAAAGACTAATGGAAAATTTCTTTCCCTCGCGGTTCACATACAGATGATGCCCATCCCGGACTACGGCATCCCGCCAGGAATTAAGCAATTCCATATGACTGACTGCCATATAAGAGGCTGGCTCTATACATTTTTTTACAGTGAGCTGCTGAATCTCAGGGGTATCGATAGGGAGGAGCGGAGGGGAAGCTGTTTTCCCCTTCCCGTACCAAAAAGGAAAAGTCGCCAAACTTAGAAAGATCAAGACCCCGGCGATGATTTTTGGTGTATCATGCATTTGGGGATGTCTCCATGCCTTTGAGGGGCTCCCCGCGCAGATCGGCGGTCCTTTCCTTCTCTCCCTTCATCACCAGAGCGTTGGCCACCATCTCATGAACGCCGGTAACCCCTACCTCCGGAACCCAATACTCCATCAGGGAATGCAGGGTGGCCCGGTCAATCGCGCAAATGCAGGCCAGCCGGTTCACCCCGTGTTTTTCATGGACATGCTTCACGGCCTTGGCCCTGGGCAAGCCTCCTCTCATTCTCATTTCCAAGTTCTCATCCGTCCCCAGACCGGCTCCTCCACCGCAGCAAAAAGTTTGCTCCCGGATGGTGTTTTCCGGCATCTCATAGAAGTTATTGCACACGTTCCGCATGACATAGCGGGGTTCTTCAAACAACCCCATGGCCCGGGATGGATTGCAGGAATCGTGAAAGGTTACCCGGAGGTGATCATTCCTGCTGGGTTCCAATTTCAATTTTTTATGCCGGATCAAGTCGGCGGTAAATTCCATAATATGGACCATCTTGGTGGACCTGGCGTTCTCAAATTTCGTGCCTGTGATCGGGGAGACCGGCTCTTCCAGAAAATCAGCGGGACCGTTCAGAGTGTCCATGTACTGATGGATGACCCGCCACATATGACCGCATTCCCCCCCGAGAATCCACTTTACTCCCAGCCTTCTGGCTTCGGCATAAATCTTGGCATTAAGCCTCTTCATCATTTCGTGGGATGTGAATAAACCGAAGTTGCCGCCTTCGGAAGCGTAGGTGCTCCAGGTATAGTCCAGCCCGATCTCGTTAAAGAGCATCAGGTATCCCATGCAGGTAAAAGTGCCGGGATCGGCGAAGAGATCGCCGGATGGCGTTACAAAAAGAATTTCAGCGCCTTTCCGGTTGATGGGAATCTCCACTCTTACCCCGGTGCGCTCTTCGATATCGTCGGCAAAAAAATCCAGCATGTCTTTGATCCCGTGCGGTTGCAGGCCGAGATGATTTCCCGTCCGGAAACAATTTGCCGCCGGTTCAATGATCCAGTTGATGTTGCAGCCCACCAGGTTGAGAAGCTCCCGGCCGATCATGGTGATCTCCGCCTGATCGATGCCGTAGGGGCAGAAAACCGAACAGCGGCGGCATTCGGTGCACTGGTAGAAATAGTAGAACCATTCTTTAAGCACCTCGACGGTCAGATCCCTCGCTCCGGCGAGCTTTCTAAGAACCC
This sequence comes from Thermodesulfobacteriota bacterium, assembly GCA_030018715.1. Taxonomy (GTDB): domain Bacteria; phylum Desulfobacterota; class SM23-61; order SM23-61; family SM23-61; genus JAHJQK01. Next base: position 2,432 of record JASEHN010000553.1, read on the forward strand.
TGCCGGAAGGCGTGAAATACCTGCGGTAAATCGAGCGCAGAAGTTCGGCCCGCATAACGGGCATATTCTTGGGGTCGCCGGATCCGATGAAAAAGTGGCATTTGTCTGCGCAGGCCCCACAGCGGACGCAAATGTCCATAAAGAGACGGAAAGAACGGTATTTATCCAAGCGATCCTTGAAGCCGTTAAGGATAATTTCTTTCCAGTTTTCGGGCAACTTCCAGTCCTTATCGGGGGGCTGCCATTCCCTGGGGTTGGGGAGGTCGAGGTATTTAAGGTTTTTAGGGGCCGCGCTGTAGCACCAGGTGCCCGGCTTGAATTTTGTCGGAGTGTCCATCCAGCCTGTTCGGGGCGGGCGAAAATCGATCTGGGCGAGTTCATCGGGTTTAAGAACTTTCACTAAGGACATCTTTACTCCTTATCCACAG
>JASEHN010000554.1 GCA_030018715.1 Thermodesulfobacteriota bacterium
CAAATCCCCCCAACCCCCCTTTAGAAAAGGGGGGCAAGGGGGGATTTTTGCGGTTTAAAGCCTCTCATACTCCTTCTTAATTTTTTTCATGTCTTCCCACACCTCCCGCTTGCGGATCGGGTTTCGCAGAAGATACGCCGGGTGATAGGTGGGCATCAGGGGAATTCCCTGGTATTTATGAAATTTTCCCCGCAGGTCGGATATTTTTTCGTCCGTTTTAAGCAGGGTCTGGGCCGCAAAAGTCCCCAGGGCACAAATCAGCTTTGGGCGGATGACCTGAAGCTGTTTTACGAGAAAGGGCTCACAGGCGCCAATTTCGTCTGGTTCCGGGTTACGATTGCCCGGCGGACGGCACTTGATGATATTGCCAATATAGACCTCTTCCCGGCTGAGCTGGATGGCCTCTATGATCTTGGTAAGAAGCTGCCCGGCCTGGCCAACGAAAGGCTGGCCTTGAATATCTTCATCGCGCCCCGGGGCTTCACCCACAAATACTAATTTGGCTTGCGGGGTGCCTGTTCCAAAGACGATCTGGGTGCGATAAGCGTGCAGTTTACAGCGACGGCAATCTCCTAATTCGGCTCGCAAAGCTTCCAGATCTGCCGGAAACGAGGTTTTTTGGACCCCGGGTTGAGATGGCGCATTTTTCATAGTGGAAGCAGTAGAGCGGGCCCATCCGTCTAAACCGAGGCTTTTTTCTTCTTCCAGGTAATGCCTCAGGCCGACGACAATCTCCCGCAGTTGCGCCTGGTAACCGCGGCGGTTTATATTGGCGGAATTGGATTCCTGTCTCATGATTTCCTTAGCCGGGCGACGCGGTCAAGAAGGCGATCCGCCAGATCTTCTTTGGACATCAGGGGAAACTCTTCTATTTTTCCCGATCGGTCGAGTAATTTGACAATATTGGTTTCCACCTCGAACCCGGCTCCCGGAAGGGTCACGTCGTTGGCCACGATCAGATCCAGATTTTTTTTCTCAAGTTTTTCCCGGGCGCTCTGCAATAAATTTTCAGTTTCGGCGGCAAACCCCACTATGATTCGCGAATCTTTCTTTTTTCCCGCTTCGGCAAGAATATCCGGGTTTAGTTCCAATTCCAGGACAGTTTCTACTATAGACTTTTTGAGCTTATCAGGGGAAGTTCGTTTAGGCCGGTAATCGGAAACCGCGGCAGCCATAAGAAGGATAGAAGCGTTTTGTAAATGGTTCAGGACCGCTTCGCGCATCTGGTCTGCGGAACGAACAGGGACATACTTGACTTTTTGAGGAACGGGAAGGGCATTTGGGCCGCTGATAAGGGTTACTTCCGCACCCCGCCTGCGGGCAGCGCGGGCCAGGGCGAAACCCATCCTGCCGGAGGAGCGGTTGGTCAGGAAACGCACAGGGTCAAGAGCCTCTTCGGTTGGACCGGCCGTGACCAGAACCTTTTCTTCGGAAAAATCTTTCGGAGAGAGAAGAGTACGAATTTCCTCCACAATTGCCGGAATTTCAGCCAGCCGCCCTTTTCCTTCATACCCGCAAGCCAATTCACCTGCTTCGGGATCTATGAAATGGTAACCCCGGGACCGTAGTTTGGCAATGTTTTCCTGACAGATGGGATTTTCCCACATGTGCACATTCATGGCCGGGGCCAGGAGAATCGGGGCTCTGGTGGCCATAACAACGGTTGTGAGCATATCATCGGCGATTCCCGCGGCAATCTTGCCAATAATATTGGCCGTGGCCGGGGCAATAACCAGCACTTCGGCCTTATCCGCTATGGCGACATGGCCGATCTCCGATTCTGCGATCAGGTTGAAGAGTTCGGTGGTCACCTGGTTTCCAGAGAGGGTCTGAAAGGTAAGAGGAGTGACGAAAGCCTGGGCGCTCCGGGTCATGATTACCTGAACTTCGGCCCCGGCCCTGACCAGTTCCCGGACCAGCTCAGCCGCTTTATAGGCGGCAATCCCGCCTGTGACTCCCAGGATGATTTTTCTATCTTTGAGCATCGTCAATCTTTCTCAGAGAAGAATATTTTACGAGATCCTTCAGCAGACAATACTTCTTTGCCCGGTCTTTTTCATTGCCCTTTTCGCAAAGATTGTTATATATAAATTTATAACAGGAAAATCTTTTAGTGTCAAGGAATTAACGGTTTTTGGAGGCAAGCGAACTGCCAAAGAGGGTCAGGCAGAATCGTTAAAGGAAAATTTTCCATCCATCATTTAAAATCCTGAAAATGGGAGGTCCGTCATGAAGGGAAAAGAAGTTGTCTGTCCAAAATGCGGCGCCGTAATCCGGCGATATGTAAACCCCGCTCCGACGGTCGACATCATTATCGAAGTGGAATCAGAGACAGAAGAAAAGGGATTTGTTTTAATTCTGCGGAAAAACCCCCCGGTAGCCTGGGCTTTGCCGGGTGGGTTCGTGGATTACGGGGAAACGTTGGAGGAGGCTGCGGTCCGGGAAGCTAAGGAGGAGACGGGTTTGGAGGTTGAAGACATCTCCCAGTTCCACACCTATTCAGATCCGGAGCGGGATCCCCGGCAGCACACCATTTCCACGGTATTTACTGTTAGAGCGAAAGGGAGACCACGACCGGGGGATGACGCAGAGTGTACCGGCGTGTTTACCGAGAAAAACCTTCCGCTCCCCCTGGCCTTCGATCACGAAAAAATCCTGCGGGATTATTTTGCCACTCGGAAAAAACAGTAACATTTAACCGCAGAGAGCGCAGAGCACGCTGAGAGGAACTGAAAAACAGAATTCATTAATCAAAAAACAAAAAGACAAAAAAGTGATCGGCGATTTTGATGTTTGATTTATCCCTATAGTTGCAAAAAAGCTGAGGTCAAAATGATTTATCGCGCAGTCCTGAGCT
>JASEHN010000555.1 GCA_030018715.1 Thermodesulfobacteriota bacterium
AAGGCGGTCGGACATGTGATGCCCGACCAGGAAAGGGAATGCGACTCTGCATGCGCGGAAGAAGCCCTGGAAATAATATGCCGGCCAGGGGTAGAATAATTAATTCGATGGCTGTTCTATCGGCCATACGGGGGGAGAATAAAACAGGGAGCGCTTGACCGTGAAAATATTGTGCCCACAGTGTGGAAAAGAATTGGTAATAATAACCAAAATTGAATTAAAATCAACGTTGGTCTGTCTTACGTTTTTATGTAAACGATGTGTTTTAATTAGTAATTTCTGGAATGAGGATATAAAAAACAATGGGTTATTGCATTAAATGCGGAGAAAGATGGAAGGCAAAAAGACTTTGCCATTGTACGGCCTGCCATCGCAATTTTGGTGGGATTTTCGGGTTTGATCTTCATCGAAGGGGAATGAAGTGCAATGACCCTGAAGATTTTGGAATGGTCATGAAAAATGGGATTTGGCAAAGAACGATGTCGGAGGAATATAAAAACAAGCTCAGGAAGCTATCGCGGGACACGAAATCCAAGACTTTAGGAGCTGGGCAGGGGTAAGATAGGGGGAAACATGACAAAACCGATATTTGATCTAAGCAGAATGACGTGGGCGGTTCTGATCAACGGCCGCTCATTCATAGAAAAGACCTCCCTGGGGGAGTGGCTGGGATTTCGCTGGGGAAGGGCCGAAATCTCCGTTCAGACAAGCAGTAAATATTTCCCGGAGCGTGTTTTGACGGCCCATCTTTACCTTCCGAACGACGCCTGGGCACTGGACTTTGATTGGACGCTGAAAATCCTGCGCAATCTAGATACTGCGCTGGATGAAAAGCTCAGGGTTCAGGAAAAGCGCCAGATGGAGGAAGAAGAAAGGTTGCGACAGGCGAAGGCAACCTTCAATGCGACTCAGAAATTTTATGGGATTTTGACCCTAAAGGAGTTGCCAAAATGAATCAAAGATCAGCAACATGCGTAGGATGCGGAAATCTTCGCTTTTTGCAACATGATAAGCCGAAATCCCACATTTGTGGAGATGATCGAATTTATTGGGTAGAAACAACGGTTGAAAAAACAAGAAAGAAAATCCTTGAGGATGCTCGGAAAATAAACATTAAACTGAATTGGGAGGAGAAATAAAAAAATGATAAAGGAGTTATCAAGATTATGAAAATCACACTTGAAATGTTGAGAGAAAGGGGAGCTTGCCAAATAAATAAATTTGAAACCCTTTTCGGTTCTGAGGCGGAAACAACCCTGGAAAATTGCCTTTTGGCCGCGAAAGAAGACCTAGATTTGGACTGGATAGCAGGGGAATTTCTCACAGGGATTGCCCGGGAATCCTACAAAAAGGATGCTACTGCTGCCCGGGAATCTTTTGAGAATGCTATAGCGCCTGCCTGGGCAGCTTTTAAGAAAGATAAAGGAACCGCTTTTTTCAAGGCTTCATTAAAAGAAAAAAAGATTGAAAAATAAATATGTATATCTACCGCCAGAGCGAAATTTTAAAAAAATATACTGTCTTTGAAGGGATCTCTCCTGATATTTTGGCTGAGGCTGCCAGACGAGGATCGGCGGTTCACCGGGCGATAGCGGCCCGCCTTCTTGATTTGTATTGCCCGCCGCTTCCCGAGGAATGGCAGGGATACCTTGTTTCGTTTGACTTGTTCAGACCAATGATAAAAAAAGTCATTGCGGTTGAAAAAACTTTTGTTGATGAAAAATTGGGCATTTCCGGCACGGTTGATTTTCTGGGTGAGATTGACGGTATCCGGGGAATATCAGTGATCGACTGGAAAACGCCAGCGCAGTCCTATCCGATTTGGTCTGCGCAGATGGCCGTTTATAGACTTTTAAGCAAGGCCGATAACTGCGGAACTTTAAGGCTGGATTCCGAAGGCGGAATGCCAAAAATGGATTGGTTTGATGGGGACATACAAGCGTTGCCCGCATTTATTTCCGCTCTAAATGCGCATAGATTTTTTATAGGAGGTAAATGATGTTTGACTTCAATAAGGTGATTGAGGCAGAAGAAGAAAAGATAGGCGAGGTTGTTCCAAAACCGAAAGAATATCTTGCGCGTTTCGATGCACATAAGGCAGAGCTCCAGGAAATGCAGGAACGGGCCAAGTCCATCGAGGTGAAAGACAGGGCCAGCGCGGAGTTGGCGACGACCTGGGGCGTAGAGGCCGCACGCCTGGGGAAGGAAATCGAGAAATACGAAAAGGATTTAATAGAGGAACCCAATAAGTTCGTCAAATCGGTTAGGGCGGCGGCCCGCCGATACCTTGAGCCCCTTGAAGCCGTCAAAGACGCGTTGCGCGCAAAGATAAGGGATTATCAATCCTGGGTTGAGTTGGAGCGTCGGAAACAAGAAGACGCAGCCCGGAAAGCGGGGGAAGAGGTGCAGCGGAAGATCGACGAGCAGGCGGCGGCGGCTAACAGGATCGCCCTGGAAAATGCCCGGCGGATCGCCGAGGAAAGGGCGGCTGAAGAAAAAAGGATTGCCGAGGAGGCGGCGCGGGCGGCTGGGGCCAAAAAAAAAGATTTTGAAAGGATCGCACTGGAGGCCGAAGAAAAAAGAATAGCCCTATTGAAACAGGCCGAGGAAGAGGCGGCCAGAAACGCCATCAAAGCTCCGCAAATCCCTCTCCCCATTATACCTAAAGAGAATGGGCCGACCCGGGGAGAAGAGGGTGGAAGCGCAAGCCAAAGGAAAACGTGGTTGTTTGAAATTTTAAACGAAATTGAAATTCCGCGCGAATTTTTAAAAACAGACGAAAGTCGAATTCGTCAGGCGATTAAAATGGGCGTGCGGGAAATTCCCGGCGTGAGAATCTTTGAGGATACA
>JASEHN010000556.1 GCA_030018715.1 Thermodesulfobacteriota bacterium
ACGAATTTTTTCGCACGATGGAAATACAGAGTTCCGCAGCGGCGGTCCAGAATTTGCTTTTAGCAGCAACCTCCCTTGGCCTGGCAACCCTCTGGCTGGGAATCCTTTATCTGATCATGGATGAGATACTCGAATTTTTGGGAGAACCCAAAGGAGAGTTCATGGCTATGGTCCCTGTGGGATATTCGCTCAAACCCAGCAAAGGACCGCAAAAACGGCCATTGGAGATGGTGTGAAGTATTTATATTAATTCCCAGTAACCAGAGCCCTCAAGATATGTCCTCATCCAATACCAAACACCTCTCTGTTCCCTTCTTCCTGAAAGTGAGATTAAAGGATTTTTGCTTCAAATAGAAGACTTCAATCCGAAATCAATGAAGAATGGGAAATATTTTTCACATTTTTCAGAAAAGAATTTTTGGACTTTTGTGAAAAACTCTACCAGTTTCGACCCCATCAGATAATAGATCTTCGACAAGAAGCTCACACTTACAACAGCTTATATTCTCGTGAAAGCGCTTGGTGTTAAAATTGCCTGCTTATTCGTGGGAAGAGTACTCCTAAGAAATTTCTTGACAAATATTTTGGGGTTGCATATAAAATGTATCAGGTGAAACAAGAATCCTGGGTATCTTCCCAAAAGTTATCGAGGGTTTTCCCGGTTTAAGTTTAGCCGCTTTGTCCAAGTAGTGAACCAAGGATATAGAGAAAAGGGCAAAAATGGCACAAAAGGAACGCCAGGATATTATCAAAAAACTTGAGGGCTTGAGAGGTTCTCGAATCATAACACTTGTAACTGGGGATCGGGCTGTGGCACCCACTGCCATTGCTGATGACTGTCTAAGACCTTTGTATGATCATTTGTTGAGTGTGGCAAAGGATGGAAACCCAAAAAAGATAGACCTCATTTTATACACAAGGGGCGGATTCGTAGAGACGCCTTGGAAGATAGTCACAAAAATACGCCAATTTTGCCAGGAGTTCACCGTCATAATTCCGTATCGGGCACACAGTGCTGGAACTATGATTGCTATAGGGGCAGATACTATTTCGATGTCGCCCATGAGCGAGCTGGGACCCATTGACCCCTTTCTCCAGATACGCCCGGAGGGCGGAAAGCCTGTGCCATTTCTCATCCCAGACCTTGGAGTAGAGGATGTAGCTGCCTATATAAGCTTCCTTAAAGAAAGGGCAGGCATTACCGACCAAGCTGCCTTGACCAATAATATCAAAGCCTTAGCCGAGCATATTACCCCGACTTTGCTCGGCAGAGTGGAGCGTATCTACTCGCATATCCGCGTAGTAGCGCGGAAGTTATTGGCCCTGTGCAAGCCCCCATTAGCTGAGGCTACTATAACAACTATTATTGAGGCCCTAACAGAGAAAATGTATGCTCACGGTCATGGGATCAGTATCGACGAGGCTCGATCAATCGGGTTAAGGGTAGAAGACATGCCGAAAGATGTGGAAAAAGCTGTATGGAACCTTTATCTTGACTATGAGAACAGCTTGTATCTGAATGCCAATCCTGACCCATACTCATATTTCCCCAATGATGCGGCAAATGTTTATGAAGAAAAAGGAGCCTAAGGAGTGCTCATGGAATCAGCAGGACTTGCTCATGCCTTTCAGGGGGCTATACGAATTGAACGGCTTCGGAAGATGCCAACTCAGATAAACATTAACTTAAACTTCCCTCTTAATCTGCCCCCATCGGTTCAACCGCAGACATTGCCCCAAGAGATACAGGCGATTATACAACAAATACTCCAGTAAGCGGCACAGCAACTCCAAGGCATGATACAAGCGGAAATAGCTCGACAAGCTCCTACGGAGGCGGTGGGGGCAAGATGGGTGGGAGGGACATGGCAACAAATACAATTGTAGGTCCTCAGCTCAGATCACTGCAATTAAACATCGGCGCATTCTTGTTCTGGTGACAAGACATTGGGACAAAAGTTCTATTGACAAAATCAAATTATAGCGTGTAAAATAAATTGTAGAAGAGGTGAAGTATGCCTGTCGAATTCTCCGTGAAAGTGGATTTTTTGCCTTTTGGGACTTTTAATTTCCAATTCACGCCTGCCATCCAACAGGGTGATGAGATCAAGGAATTGAAAGAGAAGCTTTCTTGGCCATACCAACTACCTGATCAAACTGGAGCACTCAGAGGTCCTGTGAGTATATGGAGCACCAGTGGTTGATCTTATTTTGGCTTCTTACAAATGGCCAAATCAAACGTAGTAACAGTTTCAGTAAAGACCTTACAATTTTGTAATATATCTTCTCCATCATCACTGCCTGTTATGCTCACTTTCAAGTAGTAATCTTTGATTGCTTACACTTAACAAAACTGCACCTTTGTAGGTGCTATTTTCAGGTAAAGCTTTTAAAAAAATACCGCCAACCTTACAAGTTTTCTTTAACTCTTTATTCCGGTGATCAATTGGATGATCTTTCTGGCGGTGTATTCGGCCACATCTGCCAGGCCAGCCACAGGTAAAAAGTGATCTGCATTGGAAGCGAAAAGACAGGTGACTCTTGCCGGAAACTCTTCATCGGGCAGATTGAAGATGTAGTAAAGGGCGAAACGGGGGAGTGGGTAGAGGGTAAAAGAAAAATCGCACCTTCTGGCATCTTGATTTGGATGGCCGGAAAATTGGGCGATGATCTCTTCCTGACGTTTCTGGATGGCAATGACATGGGGATGGAGAACCTTCTCGGCATTCATGGCAAAGGCTCCCTGATAACCCATCCCTCCGGAAAATTGTTTGAAGGCTTTTAAAGGAAGAAGTTGAGGCTCTTCTTTTCGGGTATGAAGCGCATATAAGGCAATGAGAATCCCT